>CALKUW010000152.1 GCA_937996585.1 uncultured Flavobacteriales bacterium | reverse complement strand
TACGGAACCGGCACGGATGAGGTGTCCAGCTTCGGCATCGACTTCGCAGAGACGGGATCCTGCACCTTCCTCGGTTGCACGGACCCCTTCTGCATCAACTACAACCCGAGCGCCACGGACGACGATGGTTCCTGTGAGTGCCCGCCGGCCAACAACTACGCATACAGCGCACAGGCCGTGCAGTGCGGTGCCCAGATTGCCGGTACGTTGACCTATGCCGTAGACGGGGAGGACCTCGTCGGCACGACCTGCTCCGGACAGGAGATCAGTGCGGCCGGTGTTTGGTACGTATTCAACGCCCAGGCCGACCAGCAGATGGTGTTGTCCACTTGTGGAACCGACGCCTTCAACCCCGCGGGCAACCCGTTGTTCGACTCGCAGGTGTTCGTGTTCCGTGCCGTGGATGGCGACCTGGACAACCTTGAGTGCATCGGTGGAAACGATGACGGCTGCTCAGAGGGCTTCATGAGTGAGGTGGCCTTCAACGTGGAGCAGGGTGAGGACTACTACATCTATGTGACGCGCTTCAGCCAGTACACGAGCGGTGACGAGTTCCTGCTCTCCGTGGAGTGTGTGGACTGCTCCAGCGGTGCGCCCATCAATGACGACTGTGCCAATGCCCTCGAGCTGCAGAATGGTGTGCCGCATGTCGGTTCCGTGTGCTGCTCCAGCCCGGACAACGTGGACGTGAGCTTCCTCGCCGGCTTCCAGACGAGCTACGGTGTGTGGTACCAGTTCAACAGCCTCGATTACGAGACCTTCTTCTTCGACCTGCTCAACCTGAGCGCGGCCAACATCGGTCTGGCCATCTTCGATGTCGGCACCTGTGGTGACCTCGAGGCGCAGGTCGGTTGTCTCGTTTCCGAGCAATGCGCGGGAGAGATCAGCCAGTTCACGGTACTCCAGGCCAACACGGATTACCTCTTCTATGTCTTCACGACGGACCCCGAGGACTGCGGACAGTACCAGTTCCTGACGACCGGAGTCTACCTCGGTTGCATGGATGCGGTGGCGCCCAACTACGACCCCACGGCCACGATGGACGATGGCTCCTGTGATTACGCGGGTGTGGTGCCAACCAACAATACATGCGGTACCGCAGAGGAGTTGGGTTGCAACGAGACGCTCATCGGTTCGACCGGTGGTGCGACCAACCTCGGAGCGCCCAACCTGATCAACGGATGTGATCCCGTACCCGGCCCGGGTGTGTGGTACCACTTCGTGGGAACGGGCGACCTGCACACGCTGAGCCTGTGTGGATCGAACATCGACTCCAAGCTGAACATGTATGTCAGCGATGCAGTGTGTGCTGGCGGAATCCCCGCGCTCTTCGAGTGCGTGCTCACTGTCGAGGATGGTGTCTATGCCTCTGAGGAGTCCGATTTCATCAACTGCGGCTTCTTCGACCAGGACGATGCGTGGGTCCAGTTCATTTCCGAGCCAGGACGTCACTATTATGCCTACGTCAGTGCCGAGGATGCCGATGGTGACCCCGTGACCGACGACAACGGTACGGTGGAGATCAGCCTTGCATGTGCCCCGGCCGTGGAAGGATGTACGAATACCGTGGCGTGCAACTTCGACCCGGCCGCCAATATCGAGGACGGTTCCTGTGACTTCCTCGGCTGTGCCTGTCCGGTGGATGCACCCGACGGCATTCCGCTGAAGCTCGATATGTACGACAGCTTCGGTGACGGCTGGAACGGGGCGAATTACTACCTGACCGACGCCAGTGGCGACACCTTGATCACCGGCAACCTCGATAGCGCTGCGTTCATCCTGGACGTCGACAACTTCCTGGGGGGTGATGAAGGATTCGACACCTTCTGCCTCGTGGAGGGTTGCTACAGCCTCATCGTGGGCGGTGGTGACTTCGACGAGGAGATCAGCTGGACGCTTTCCGGATTGGACGGTGAGATCACTTCGGGTACGATCGGTCAGGTGAACTTCTCCCTCGGTGGCGTGGTCTGCGGCTGCATCGATACGGGGGCCTGCAACTTCGACCCGGCGGCGACGGCGGACAACGGTTCCTGTGACTACGAGACCTGTGCCGGTTGCACGGATGCTTCGGCATGCAACTATGACGAGACGGCGACCATCTCAACGGATGACTGCTGCTATGACAGCTGCGTACGCATCCAGATGACGGACGACTTCGGTGACGGATGGAACGGTGCCCAGTACAGCCTCTACACTGTGGACGGACTCCTGCTCGCACAGGGTGGACTGCCCAGCGTGGGATTCACGGTCACGCCGGAGGGCACTAGTGGTACGGACAACTTCTGCCTTGCGGATGGATGTTACTACCTCGAGGTTTCAGCGGGTGTGATCCCTGTGGAGGTGGGCTGGACCCTGCTCGGTACGTCGAGTGGCATCACATCAGGTGGTGCCCCGGCTGGTCCGGTCTACTTCGAGGTCGGTGAATCCGACTGCATCTCAGGGTGCACCGTTCCGGTGGCATGCAACTATGACCCTGCAGCGAACATCACGGTCTTGGAGGACTGCGTGTTCGATGGATGTGGTGGTTGCAAGTATGACATCGCGGAGAACTACAACCCGGCTGCCGTTCAGGACGATGGATCTTGCGAGTTTGCCCTTCAGAGCCCTTGTCCCACCGACCTCAACCAGGACGGTGCGACCACAACGGCGGACCTGCTGCAGTTCCTGATCAGCTTCGGTGACCCCTGCATTGAGTGATTCCACGGGTCGTTGATGACGGCTACAAATTTCTTTTGCGATTGAAGGTCGCCTGATATATAACCCCGGAGCATAGAATCCGGGGTTATTGCTTACTCGACGGTTGATAATCAACGACCTGTCAGGTAGTGTACGCGCTACACCGTGGGCAGAACGTGAGAATTCCGTCGTGATTCTCTTCTTGATTCGGTAACGTTTCCGCTATATTGCTCCGGCAATTGGAAAAAACCTTAATCATGAACCTGAGAACTTCCATTCTCCGAGGGACACTTGGCGCATTCGCCCTGACCCTTTTTGCGTCTCTGCAGGCGCAGACCATTACTTTTTCGTCTGACTTCTACCCTGATGAGGTCACGTCGGTCATTGTGACC
The DNA here is from genome assembly GCA_937996585.1 of uncultured Flavobacteriales bacterium. Lineage (GTDB taxonomy): Bacteria > Bacteroidota > Bacteroidia > Flavobacteriales_D > Sanyastnellaceae > UBA8752. The sequence continues at coordinate 8,325 of CALKUW010000152.1, read as the reverse complement.
TTCAATGGCGACACCATTCTCAACGTTGGTGGAATCGATCTTTGGCCGAACGGCGAGACGTTCACTGACTTCAATTACTCCATCGCTTCCTACGGCGCCGGTGACTACACCGTCTTCGTGAACGACACGTGGGGTGACGGTGGAACGGGTGTCTCCGTTGATCCCGGTCCGCTGAACTGCACGGGTAACTGCTCGGGATCGGTTTCCGGTTCCGGCTCAACCTTCGCCTTCACGTTGACGTCGGACGTCCCCGGTTGCACGGATACGGCCGCTCTCAACTACGACGATACGGCCACCCTCGACGATGGAAGCTGTCTCTACGACATCTGCCCTGACGCCGGCCAGACGATGGTCTTCGTCAACATGACGGACTCCTGGGGTGACGGCTGGAACGACAACACTTACCAGATTTACGCTGATGAGACCCTCATCGCTTCGGGTAGCCTCGACGCATCCGTGACCGGAACCGGTGGTACCGGTGGAGGTGCCAACGCAGGTCAGGACACCATTTGTATCCCTGTGGGCGCTTGTTACCAAGTGGTTTCCGGCGGTGGAAGCTTCCTTTCCGAAATCGGTTGGACGATGGTGAACGTCTATGACGGCTCCATCATCGCTAGTGACGTCGGCGGCGGTACCGTCGAGTTCTGGTACGGTGAGACCGCTGAGGTCTGCGGTTGTACTGACCCCGAAGCCCTCAACTTCGAAGGTGATGCCACCGTGGACGATGGCAGCTGTGTTTTGCCGAGCTGTGACGGTGACGATCTCCTCGTGCAGTTCATGATGTTCGACACCTTTGGTGACGGCTGGGACGGCGCGACCTACACGCTGAGTAACCAGGCTGGTGACATACTCAACAGCGGATCGCTCGACAACGCCACCTTCACGGTGGAGCCCGGTGCACAGGGTTACGATTTCTTCTGTCTGTCCCCGACCGAGTGCTACGTACTCGACGTCTTCGGTGGTGTGTATCCCGGTGAGAAGGAGTGGCAGATCATTGACTACAACACGGGGCAAATCCTCTTCGATCAGACGGCCAACGACGGCTTCGGCATCTTTGGTGTTTCCGCTCCGGGTATCACCTGCGGCTGCACGGACGCCAACGCTTTCAACTACGACGATGCGGCTACGGCTGACGACGGTTCCTGCTTCTCTCCGAGCTGCGTGGACAACCCGGATAGCACGAGCTACATCCTGCACCTGAACCACAACATCTACCTCTTCTGGGGCAACAACGCAGCTTACATCTATGATCCCGTCACCGGTGACACGCTGCTCTCCGCTGGATACAACAACGACGTCTACACCCCCGACTATGAGGGTACGGTGGTCGATGGCTACTGGGAGTTCTGCATCCCGAACGATGCTTGCTTGAACTTCTCCGGTGGTGGCGGTTCGCCCGCGGGTGAGCCCCTCTGGTACATCATTGACTTCGACGGCAACGTGATTCACGAGGGTAGCCTCGGTGTTTACGACATTGGCTTCGGTACGGAAGAAGCGACCTGCTTGAGCGGTTGTACCCTCCCCGCCGCCATCAACTACAACGCTGATGCTACCATCGATGATGGAAGCTGCGTGGTGTGTGACAATGGTCAGCTTGGTCTCTACCTGACCCTGCAGGACGACTTCGCAACGGGTTGGAGCACGGGCAACGACTACTACGTGGTCAGTGAGGAGACCGGAGATACCGTTCTGACGGGTACCATGGCTCCGGGCGCTACTACGGTGGACGTGATCAACTGCCTCGACATCGGCTGCTACACCTTCAGCACCGGTTCCATCTTCTCCACGGAGGGCTGGGCCATTGCAGACAACCTCGGCAACGAGTACGCTCCGCTCACCTACGGTCCGACCGACGGCTACCCCGTGGCCTTCGGTGGTCTTGACGTGACGGACTGCGCCTTCCCCGGTTGTACCGACCCGCTGGCCAACAACTACAACATCTCCGCTTCCGTGGATGATGGTTCCTGTGAGTTCCCGCCCGCCAACGACAACCCGGAGACGGCCCAGGCCATTGCCTGTGACCTGATCCTGACGGGCTCCTTGGCCAACTCCAACGGCGACGAGTACAGCGGCACGACCGTCCTCGGAAACTCCATCTCCAACAGCGGTGCCATCTGGTATGAGTTCAACGCTGACCAGGACTATCAGGTGACCTTCAACCTCTGTGCTTCCGCTGACGCTGACAACGGTGTGACGGACACGGATGTGATTGTCTTCTCCCTCGGTACCGACGGAACGCTGACTCCGATTGCAACCAACGACGACTCCGGTGTGGCTGGTTGTGGTGCCGGTACCACCGGTACGTTCAACTCCATCGTGAGCATCAACGCTTCCCAGGGTAACAACTACCTGGTGCGTGTTGGACACTACAGCAGCACCTCCTCCCAGACGGGTATCGTGATCGAGGCCTCCTGCGCTTCGTGTCCCGACGGTTTCCCGAACAACGACGATCTGTGCACGCTTGCACTGCCCCTCGTGGACGGTGGTACCTACGATGGCAGCCTGTGCTGCACGGGTCCGGATGAGGACTTCGGCATGCCGAGCTTGAGCTCCTTCGCCACGGCCTACGGTGTGTGGTACGAAGTGGTGGTCGAGGCTCCCTACAACCTCTACAACATCACGGTCGACGCTACCGGTACTGGTGCTGTCGGTTACGCTACCTACAACGGTGCGGACTGCACGGACCTCGCCGACATGGCTTCCGGTGTTGTTTCCGGCTCCATCCAGGAGGAAATGAACCAGTACTTCGCTGCTGAGCAGGAGGGGCCGGCTACGGCTTCCATCTCCTCACCGAACTACGACAACACCTACTACCTGTTCCTCTGGACGACCCAGCCCGATGATTGCGGCAGCTACTTCATCAGCATGTCTGCCGAGATTCAGGGATGTACCGATCCGACGGCCTCCAACTACAACCCGGATGCCACCGTCAACAGCGGTTGCCTCTACGTGGGTGTGACCCAGCCGAACGACAGCTGCAGCAACGCCATTGCCACCACCTGTGGTGCAACGGTCAGCGGCAACACGGGTGGTGCCACTTCCGTGGGCGGAACGAACGCCTGTGGCGGTAGCGGTAGCGGTGTCTGGTACACCCTCGACAACGGCGGTACCGAGCAACTGATCACGATCAGCACCTGCGGTTCCACGGTCAACACCGTGTTCGAAGTGTTCCAGGAAGTGGATGCGCCCGACGCCGTCCTCGAGGTGAACAGCATCAACCCGGACAACTACCAGAACATCAGTGCCATCATCGTCTACAACGGTGACACGATTGCCAGCATCCCTGCCGGCGACCTGTTCCCGACGGTGTTCAATGATTACTACCAGGTGCTTGGTGGCGGTGACTACACTGTTTACTTCACCAACGAAGGCAACGCACTGGACGGCATCACTGCCAACGTGATCAACTCTTTGGGAGAGACCTCCAACCTGTGCTCCGGTGGTTGCTCCACGGATCCGACGGTGTGCCTCGACCTGACCATCGTCTCCGACAACTACCCCGGTGAGACGAGCTTTGACCTCGTCGACGGCAGCGGCAACGTGGCTTGGAGTGGTGGCATCTCTGCCGGTCTGAACCAGCTGAGCGCCTGTGTTGCTCCGGGTTCGTACACCTTCACGATTTACGACTCCTTCGGTGACGGTATCTGCTGCAGCTTCGGCACGGGTAGCTACTCGCTGAGCGGTCCTGACGGTGAACTCGCCAGCGGTGGTGACTTCGGTGCATCCGAGAGCACGTCCTTCTCCTTGTCCGCCAGCCCGTATAACCTGCCCGCAGGTGCTACGATCGAGCAGTCCTTCTCCATCTTCGGTGGCGCCGGCACCTGCTCCAGCCTCATCTGCTGGAACGAGGGTGACAACACCGAGACCATGTCCGAGAGCTGTGACAACGGTGAGACCTTCCAGTTCATCTCCGACGACAATGCCAACACCTACGCCATCTTGGTGGCTGCCGGTACCGGCTCCCTCGGTGGACCGTTCGACCTGAGCGTGACCTGTGAGCCCGTTGTTTATGGTTGTATGGACGCTCAGGCGTGCAACTACAACGCAGACGCCAACGTCGACGATGCGAATGACCCCTGTGACTTCACGAGCTGCCTCGGCTGCGACACGGAGACCTGGGAGTACTGCTACGACAACAACGAAGCATGGAGCTTTACCTTGGTGAACCCCAACGGTGGTACGATTGTCATCGACCTCGCTGGTACGCTCATTGAGCAGGGCTGGGACGAGCTCGTCATCGACGACGCTGCTACCGGTGCCAACCTGTACAACAGCGATGTTGATCCGGACGAGAGCCTCGTGATCGGTACCGACTCCGTGACGGTGAGCTTCACCTCCGACGGTTCCGTGAGCTGTGTCTCCAGCACGACCCCGTACTACATCAGCATGGCTATCACCTGTGCTCCGGCACCGACTGTGGGTTGTGCCGACGAAACGGCCTGCAACTACAATGGTCCGGTGGACTTCGCAGACAACAGCCTGTGTGACTACAGCTGCTTGGGTTGCACGAACCCGGACGCTGTCAACTACAACCCGTTCGCTTCCGTGGACGATGGCAGCTGCTGCTTCGGAGCGTTCATCTCGTTCAACATGTTCGACAGCTTCGGCGACGGTTGGAACGGTGCGACTTACAGCTTCTACGATGCTGATGGCAACCTCGTCGCTGAGGGTGGCCTGGCCAGCAATGAGGGCAACGGTGAGGCCGATACGGATGACATCTGTGTTGACGCCGCTGGTTGCTACACGTTGATCGTCACGGACGGTTCCTTCCCGAGCGAGGTGAGCTGGACGATTTCCGGCAGCGCCTTCAACAACACGAGCGGTGGCCCCGGTACCTACAGCGTGGGTCTTGGAACGGCTTGTACAGAGGGTTGTACCCTGCCGATCGCGCCTAACTATGTGCCGGCCGACAGCGTGGACATCTCCAACGACGAGCTCTGTGACTTCAGCGCCGTGGTGATGGGTTGTACCTACCCGGATGCGGCCAACTACGATGAGACCGCAACCAACGACGACGGTTCCTGCACATTCGACATCGCGAACCCCTGCCCGACCGACCTGAACGGCGACGGACAGACCACGACGTCTGACCTGCTGATCTTCCTCGGTGCCTTCGGTACCGACTGCTGATCGCTTCGCAGGAAGGACATCGTCCTTCAATAACCTTGGAAAGGCCCGACGCAAGTCGGGCCTTTCTCTTTTTTGGTATGCCCCATCTTCGCGTCATGGTAAAGACGGTGCTCATGACAGGAGCCGGCTCGGGAATAGGTCGGGCTGCGGCTGTGCGCATGGCGCAGGATGGCTATGATGTGTTGTTGGTGGGGCGGCGGGCAGAACCGCTGGAGGAGACGAGGGCCTTGTTGGATTCAAGGGGAGCGCATGAGGTTCTCGCGTTGGACGTGGCCGATCGAAAGGCCTTTGCCGATGCATTGGATGGCGTGATGAAGGGAGATGGGCAACGTTCTTTGGTGGGTGTTTTCGCCAACGCCGGTATCGGGGGTGCCAATGCGTACTCGGTCGATTCCGGGACGGACCGGTGGGATGACATCATTACGGCCAATGTCACCGGCGTGTACGTCACCTTGCAGACGGCCTATCCTTATTTGAAGGCTGCACCTTTGGGACAGCGACATGCCATCGTGACCTCGAGTGTGCTGGCGCGCTTTGGGGTGCCGGGGCAGAGTGCCTATGTCACATCGAAAACGGCTGTGCTTGGATTGGTCAGGAGCCTCGCCGTGGAGTGGGGAGCGGATGGCATTCTGGTGAATGCCATATGTCCAGGTTGGGTCGAGACGGAAATGGCACGGGATTCCATTCAGCGCATGGCCGATGCCCAGGGCATCTCCTACGCGGATTGTCATGCCCAGCAGTGCGCCCTCTTGCCCACCGGGCGGATGAGCCAGCCTGAGGAGGTAGCGGACTTCGTGGCATGGTTGATGTCCTCGGAACAGAAGGGCATCACCGGACAGGGTTTGGACCTGAACAATGGAAGTTGGATGTCATGAGAAAGCGATTGAACGATAAGCAATGGTTTGCGCCCAATGGCATATGGGCTGCGGTCTTTTCATGGATGCTGGTAGCCCCGGTGGGGGCCGTCGCACAGGATGTGGACGGTTGGTCCGGGGAGGACTCGGCCATGGTGGCCCGAATCCATGCCCACACTTTGGGAGAAGGGCGGTGCTATGAGGATCTGCGTGTCCTTTGCAAGGATGTCGGTGCCCGATTGAGTGGTTCACAGGCGGCGGACGATGCGATCCTTTGGGGAGCCAAGGTGTTGGAGGGCATTGGTGCCGGTACGGTTCGGATGCAGCCGGTGGTGGTGCCGCATTGGGAGCGGGGTGGAAATGAGCGCGCCTGGATGCGGGTGGATGGCGGGCCGCAGGAGCCCCTGCGCATCAGCGCTCTTGGCGGCAGCGTAGGGACGGAAGGCGTGATGGAAGGGGATGTGGTTGTATTCCGGGACTTCGAAGCGTTGGACAGCCTGGGCTCCGATGGATTGGAAGGCCGCATCGCCTTTTTCAACCGTCCGATGGACCCGTTGATGATCAATGCGGGCAGTGCCTATGGAGGCGCCTACGAACAGCGTTCGCGCGGTGCCGTGGAGGCGGCGGAGCACGGGGGCATGGCGGCCTTGGTCCGCTCGCTGACCCATGCATTGGATACGTTCCCGCATACGGGCGGCATGCGTTATGACGATGCTGTCGGCAAGGTGCCCGCGGCGGCGGTGAGTACGGTGGACGCCCGGCGCATTTCGCGGTTGATCGCCGATGGTCATGAAGTGCGCGTGGGCATGGAGATGGACTGCGTCCTGCATGGCGAGAAGACACAGGCCAATGTCATTGCGGAGTGGACGGGGTCGGAACATCCGGACCGCTACATCGTGGTCGGGGGCCACCTCGACAGCTGGGACATCGGTGAGGGGGCCCACGACGACGGGGCCGGTATCGTCCAAAGCATCGAGGTGATGCGCACCCTGCACGCGCTGGGCTACCAGCCGCGCCATACCCTGCGTGTGGTGCTCTTCATCAACGAGGAGAACGGCAACAATGGTGGCAAGACCTACGCCCAGCGTGCCCGGGAGAAGGGGGAGTGGCATGTGGCTGCCGTGGAAAGCGATGCCGGGGGCGATGCTCCGCGGGGATTCTCCATCGATGCCACCGACAGTGCCACGGCCGCGGTCCGGGCGTGGAAGGAAGACTTCATGGATTACGGGGTCGGAGACATGCGGCGCGGCGGTGCCGGGGTGGACATCGGTCCGCTCAAGCAGGAGGAGCCGGCGGGGAAACGGCCCCTGATGGTCGGATTGCGCCCCAATTCCCAGCGCTACTTCGACTACCACCACAGCGACCGGGACATTTTCGAAAACGTCCACGAGCGCGAGCTCAAACTCGGTGCTGCGGCACTGACCTCCATGGTCTACCTGCTGGACCGCCTGGACTACGATTCCATTGACTGACCCCCTCAACTGAACCGGCATGCGACACAGCATCAGCGATACCAGTGGATTGATCCTCGACCGGCGCAGCATTTCGCCGGAGCGCTTCTCCGGCAGGAAGGTGCACCGCGAGATCGTGGAGCAGGTCCTGCAGCACGGGACGTGGGCGCCCAACCATGGGTTGACCCAACCGTGGCGCTTCCATGTGTTCATGGACGGGGCGGCCACCCGTTTGATGGCGGGCCTGTCCGACGCCTATCGGAGCCATGCCGGCGAGGCGGCGATGGACAGCAAGGCCGAGAAGATCCGCGCCCGGGGTGACCGGTGCAATGCCATCGTGGCGCTGGGGCTCGCCCACGACGAGGCCGGGCGCTTCCCCTTGTGGGAGGACCAGGCGGCCCTCGCGGCCTGCGTACAGAACATGTACCTCATGTGCACCGCGCATGGCATCGGTGGGTTTTGGTCGACGCCCTCATTCCTCGGCCATCCTGACGCCCGGGCGTTGCTCGATCACGGTCAAGGCGTGCAGGGCATGGGGCTCTTCTACATGGGCTATCCCGAAGGTGATTGGCCGGTCAAGGGGCATCGGAAGCCGTTGGAATACGTGACGCGCTGGAGCGAGGAGTAAGCATGCGCCTGGTCAACTGGTACCCCCATCCGGCGGACAACCGCTACGAGGTCTTTGAATTCAAGGACGCGGAGCTGGCGCGGGAATTTGCCGAAGATCTCGGGCGCGCAGGCATTGAGGTGGAACGGGGCGAACGCGAAGAGGAGGGCATAACGGTGTTCCTGTTCGGCGTGCACCGCAGCCGGTTCAAGGAGGCTTTGCGGGTCAACCACTTGCTGCACGGGCGTCACCGGCGCCCCTTCATTGCCCACAGGGGCCTTCG
>CALKUW010000151.1 GCA_937996585.1 uncultured Flavobacteriales bacterium | reverse complement strand
CATGTCCCGGGTCAACAAGGCCGGACGCCCCGACAACCGGCTCCAGAGGGCGGCACCGCGCCATCCAGCCTCCAACATCCAACCCGCGAGGGGCCGCACCGGCGGGCGCTTTCCAATCGCCTCTGCAATCCAAGTCAGGATGTCGCGATAGGGCACGTCCTCTGCCGAAACCACGAAGCGCTCACCGAGGATCCCTTCTGCACCTTCATCCGCACGGGCATCCAACGCGCCGACCACCTCCAGCAGGTCTGCCGCGCCGACGAAACCATTGCCGCCTGCCGGGTGGTAACGGCTGCCCCGAGCCGCCTGCCGGAACACCGCTCCGGAACTCTCGCCATAGCGGGCATCGCCCAGGATGATGGTCGGATTGACCACGAACACCTCCAGCCCTTCCGCCTCTCCGCGCCACGCCTCGAATTCCCCGGCGCGCTTGCTCTTGCCATAGGGCGACGCCCCTGCCCCATCCGCCCAGTCCGAAGTCTCGTGGACGGGCTCTCCTGCTGCCGATCGGCCCAATGCCGCCACCGAGCTCACGTGAACAAGGCGCTTGACACCCGCGCCGAGGGCCGCGTTGACCACGTTGGCCGTGCCCACGGCATTGACCGCCTTGAGCCGCTCCTCATCCCCCGGCTGGAAGCTCACGCGTCCAGCCGCATGAAACACCCGGCCGCATCCCGACATGGCCTCCTCCAATGCCACGACGTCCGACAGGTCGGCCTCAGCCCACTCCAGCCTGGCCCATGCCTCCTCGAATGCCGGCCCCAAGCAATCGGCCAGGAAGACCCGAACCCGCTCCACATTGCTCTTGCCCCGCTTCAGCGCCACCGTCGGCCAACCGCGCTCGAGCCGCCAAGCCAAGCGGTACATGCCAACCAGCCCGGTCGCCCCTGTCACCAGTTCCTTTGAAGGGCCATGCCCCGCTACCTGTTCCGACATCGCCGCCGAAGGTAACTTGCCCTGACCCTCCGCGCCCGATGGAAGCCACACCGCACATACGCCGCATCCTGCAACGCCTACCGGACAGTCCCGGGGTCTACCAACATTATGACGCAGACGGCAACCTGCTCTACATCGGCAAGGCCAAGAGCCTCAAAAAGCGGGTCGCCAGCTACTTCAACAAACAGACCTACGAGAACGGCAAGACCCGGCTGCTGGTCAAAAAGATCGCCGATATCCGCTTCATCGTGGTGGAAACCGAGGTCGATGCCCTCCTCAACGAAAACAACCTCATCAAGGAGCACCAGCCCCGGTACAACATCGAGCTGAAGGACGACAAGACCTATCCGTCCATCGTCATCCGCAAGGAGCGGTTCCCACGCGTCCACCCCACGCGCAATGTCATCCAGAATGGCTCGGAATATTTCGGACCCTACGCCTCGGTCAAGACGATGAACGCTGTGTTGGACATCGCACGCAAGCTGCACCCGGTGCGCACGTGCAAGTACGACCTGAGCGAAAAGAACATCGACGCCGGCAAATTCAGGACTTGCCTCGAATACGACCTCGGCAACTGCAAGGCACCCTGCGTCGGCAAGCAGTCACAGGAGGACTACGACGGGGGCGTGGATGCCATCCGCGACATCCTGAAAGGCAACATCAAGGACCTGGTCAAAACCTACGATGGAGCCATGAAACAGGCCGCGGCCGACTTCGCCTTCGAACAGGCCGAGGAATTCAAGCGCCGGAAGGAAGCCCTGCTGAAATTCCAGGCCAAGAGCACGGTCGTCAATCCCAGCATCCACGATGTCGAAGTCTACACCGTGGTCAGCGATCCCGCCGCCGGCTACGTCAACTTCATGAAGGTCATGGACGGTGGCATCGTCCACGGTCAGACACTGGAATTACGCAAGCGGCTCGACGAAAGCGACCAGGACCTGCTGGAGTACGGCATCCTCGAAATCCGCCGCCGCATGGACCTCCACAGCCCCGAGGTCTTCACCAACATCCCGGTCCGCCCCATCGTAGCCGACGTAAAATGGCACGTCCCCCAGCGCGGGGACAAGAAGCGGCTCATCGAACTCTCCGAGCGCAACGCCAAGTACACCATGCTCGACAAGCGCAAGCAACAGGAGCAGGTCGACCCGGAGGCCGCGCAGAACCGGGTGATGGAGACCCTCCAGAAGGACCTTCACCTCAAGGAATTGCCCGTGCACATCGAGTGCTTCGACAATTCGAACATCCACGGAACCAACCCGGCTTCCGCCTGCGTGGTCTTCAAGAAGGCCAAGCCCGCCAAGGCCGATTACCGGAAATTCAACATCAAGACGGTGCAGGGTCCCGACGATTTCGCTTCCATGGCGGAGGTCGTCCACCGGCGCTACAAGCGGTTGCGCGATGAAGGCGAACCGCTACCGCAACTCATCATCGTGGACGGGGGCAAGGGCCAGCTTTCCAGTGCCGTCGGGGCGCTGGAAGAACTCGGACTCATGGGGCAGGTGGCCATCATAGGCATCGCCAAGCGTCTCGAAGAGCTCTACTTCCCCGGCGACAGCATTCCCCTGCACCTGGACAAGCGATCCGAATCCCTCAAGCTCATCCAACGCATGCGGGATGAGGCCCACCGCTTCTCCCTCGCCCACCACCGCAAGCGCAGGAGTGCCGCCGCCCTGCACAGTGCCCTCGATGACGTCCCGGGCATCGGGCCGGCCACCCGCCACAAACTCATGGATGCCTTCGGTACGGTCGATGCCATCAAGAGTGCCGATGAGGCTGCGCTGCTGAAAGTGGTGTCCCTGAAGGTCGCGCAAGCCATACGGGCCTGGGCTTCCGAGTCGGCATCAGAAGAATGAGGGTGGTCCCCGTCAATGGGGGTTGGAGAATGCCGGATTCTCCAAGAACGCCACGTCCGTCAGCGTGTGCAGGAAGGCGATGAGGTCGGCACGGTCCTGATCGGTAAGCCCCAAGCCGTAATCGACGTTGTACTGCATCATCGGATCAAGCGACGTACTGGACACCGCTCCGTGGTCGTAGTGGTCGAGCACCGCATCGATGTCCACGAACCTCCCATCGTGCATGTAGGGCGCGGAAACCATCACATTGCGAAGCGAGGGTGTCTTGAACTTGCCCCGGTCCATTTCCTCTCCCGTCACACCCATGTATCCGATGTCCTCCATGTCGGCATCCGCGTCGAGCCCGTTGTTGCCGAACTGGTGGTTGGAGAAATCGAGGCCGCTGTGACAATGGGCACAATCCGCTCCACTCGTTTCCGGGTTGAATGGATCGAACTCATCGAAAAACAGCACCCTTCCCCGTTCCTCGCTCTCCGTCAGCTCCACCTCGCCGAGCAACCACCGGTCGTACCTGCTTTGGTTGGACACCATGGAAAACAGGAATTGTTCCAATGCCCGTGCAATCAAATCGGCATTGACCTCCTCGGCATCAAAGGCCCGCTTGAACTGGTCGACGTACTCCTGATCCGATCCCAGTTTCACCAGCACGTTTTCCAGGCTCTCGTCCATTTCCTGCGCATCCTCGATGGGCTGCAGCACCTGTTCGCGCAAGGTGGCCGCCCGGCCATCCCAGAAGAAACCGTGCCCGTGCGAACCACCATGGTGGACGTGCCAGGCGAGGTTGGACAGCACCATGCTGTGCCGGTGTCCCTCCTCCCCGGCGATGCCCGTGCTGAAGACCGCCATATCGGAGAAGTTGTTCGACTGCAGGTGGCAATCGGCACAGGCCTGGGTGTTGTCGCCGGACAATTTCTTCTCGTGGAACAACATCCGGCCCAATTGGACACCGGCCTCCGTCATCGGATTGTCCTCGGGAAGGACAGGCGGCGGAAAGTGCCCCACCTCGAGCACATACGGCGTCGGATCATGCAACACCGGTTCAGCGGGCTCCAAAATGGGCTCCGTGGTGCATCCTGCAGCGAACAAGATGCCCAACGATAAAAGAAAGCCGAAGGGGGAACGGATCATCCCTGGATCCAGCGGCGGGTGGTCCGCTCAATACCGGAAACGACGCTGATGAGGAAGGCCCCATGGCGCACGTCGATGATGCGCTGGCGCGCAGTCCCCGCAGGAACCGTAAAGGACTGTACCGGACGACCCAACACGTCCATCAACGTGACTTCCGTCGTCACCCTGACCGGTGCATGGAACACCATCTCAGCACCGCCTTCAACGGGCATCAGGTCGAATCCAAAGGCCACTTCATCCATGGTGGACACTGAAGCCGCACCTGGCAGGCGGAACACATGTTGCGCGAGGTTCTCGCATGCCGTGACCGCTTCACCGGTCTCACCGTGGTTGATCAGCCCGGCAGCGACGGAAAGGTTGGTGTAGAAGCCATAGATGTCCGCTTCCACGTCAAGCATGAGTACGCCATTTTCGATGGTGGCAAGCACCTCCATTTCGCCCGCAGTGTGGTTGTCATCACCCAAAGCGTGGATTTCATGGGCGACGACGCCGTTGATGCCTGCTCCACCCTCCAGGGCGATGAAACGGTATCCTCCGGCCCATCCCCAGTGCATGCTCGGCACCTGGGGCGCGAGCGGGTGGTCCGCTGGCCATTGGGCGGGATCCGCATGGTTGTTCTCAGCGTCAATGCCCACATTGAACTTGAGCCCTTCCACGTTCTCTACGCCACTGACTTCGCCGAGGGGGTGCACCTCGTCCACGAAGGCATCCGCCAGAACGTACGCTCCCTCAATGGGCGTTTCCTGACCACCGTCGTGCACGATGGTGAACATGCTGAGGTAATACTCAAGACGGTCAATCTCCACTTCCTCGCCCATGGGCGTGACCCAACCTTCCGTGCCGTCAAATTCGGCTTGACCGGCTTTGTGGTCGATCCGCAGCGAAACCGCAGTTTGAGCGGAAGCACCGAGAACCAAGGGGAACGTCAGCAGGAGGATCAAATTGCGCATGGGTCCAACAGATTGTCGTAAAGATAGGATTTTTTTGTGGGGTTAGCTTTGCCCAATGGACGCAGAGCGCACGGAAATAGGGAGTTTAGGAGAATTTGG
>CALKUW010000150.1 GCA_937996585.1 uncultured Flavobacteriales bacterium | reverse complement strand
GACGTGCTCGAGCGGTCCGCCCTGCATGCCCGGGAAGACCGCGCTGTCGAGCAGGGAGGAGAGCTTGCGCACCACCCCTTTCGGCGTGGTCAAGCCCCAGGGGTTGTCCATGTCGCGGCCCACCATGATGATGCCACCGCGCGGACCGCGGAGCGTCTTGTGCGTGGTGGAGGTCACGATGTGGCAGTGCGGCATCGGATCAATGAGCAGACCCGTGGCGATGAGTCCAGCCGGGTGGCTGATGTCGGCCAAGAGCAGGGCACCCACGCTGTCCGCAATCTCGCGGAAGCGCTTGTAGTCCCAATCGCGGCTGTAGGCGGAGGCGCCACAGATGAGCAGCTTGGGCTTTTCGCGTTCGGCCGTCTCGGCCACCTTGTCCATGTCGATGGTGCCGGTCTCCTCCTCGACCCCGTAGAACACTGGGTCGTATAGCTTACCGCTGTAGTTCACCGGCGAGCCATGGGTCAGGTGACCGCCATGGGCGAGGTCGAAGCCCATGATCTTGTCGCCCGGCTTGAGTACGGCGAGCATCACCGCACTGTTGGCGCTGGCCCCGCTGTGCGGCTGCACATTGGCCCATTCGGCACCAAACAGTTCGCACAGCCGCTGACGGGCAATGTCCTCCACCTGGTCCACCACGCCGCAACCGCCGTAGTAGCGCTTGCCGGGGAGGCCCTCAGCGTACTTGTTGGTCAGTACGGAACCCTGGGCGACCATGACCTGGTCGCTGGCATAGTTCTCGGAGGCAATGAGCTCGACGCCATGGGTCTGGCGTTCGTGTTCCTTCTGAATGAGGTCGGAAATGACAGTGTCGCGCATGATGCTGTTCTGAAGCCTTCAAAATTAGACTTCCACCAACGCCATTGGGCGCTTTCGTTGACAAAACGGCCATCGACGTGCATCAATCGCATTCTGCCCGACCAAAGGCCCCAACAAAGGAATCCCCCGCCCCTTGGAGCAGCGCCAAGAAGCGGGGGATTCCGAAAACAATCGGACGAAGCGGGCGTCACTCCACCTCCAAGTGGAATCCGGTGTGCATCTCTACGCCTGTGGCATCGGCCGCCTCCATTTCAAGGTGATACTCCCCTTCCGCGGCATCGGCCGGTACGAAAACGTCAACGGAGAAGTCAATCGTGGTCTCGCCAGCCGCATTGATTTCAGCGGACCAGACGACGGCCTCGTCGCTTTCCCGGATGAGCAGGACCTCGGCCTCGGCAACCCCGTCGGAATCGGACACCGACCCCGTGAGGTTGACCGTGCTGCCCGGTGCCCAGATCTGCTCGCCCTCCCATGTGGAAGGATCCACTCCAGCAACGGACGTGAGGCTGAATTCCGGCAGGTGGTCATTTTCCACGTGCACCGTCGTGATCACGTCCGCAGCGGCATTGCCCTCGACGTCCACGACGGAAACCACAAGGTCCCAGATCCCCCGGGATGTCAGGGGCACGTCAAAGGTGAACTGCTCCTCGGACTTCATGCCTTCGACCGCCTGGGTTTCGAGGAGTTCCCAATCGGTGCCTGAAGCCAGGACGAATTCCTCTTCCTCCTCTTCTCCTTCCTCGTGCTCGTGGCCTTCCGCTGAATGCAGATCCCAGCGGACTTCGCCCAGGCCCTCGTTGTCGCAAAAGGCATCGTGGACGGTGACGGTGGTGCCCGCTTCCACTTCGATCTCGTCGTTGAGGACACTGGGCAAGCCCGTCAAGTTGTCGGAATCGCAAATGGTGGGCAATTCAGTATCCGTCGTTCCGCAGGAGAAGAGGACCAAACTGGCTGCAGAGGCAGCGATGATGTTAATGATTTTCATGATGTTGTATTCGTTGTGTGAAAGTGTAATGGTCAATGGGCGGCATCTTCCCGCGTCACGTCCATCGTGAGCCGCAAGGATGCCCATCGCCCCTGGGTGACCAGCCCCAGGGTGCGGTATGCACTGACGTGGTCGAGCCACGCCGTGTTCATCAGATTGTCCACATCGAAGGAGAGCTGAATGCGCTCCCCTTCAATCTGGAATTCAATTCCCCACAGGCTCGCGCCGGGGGTAGTCTCTTCATTGCGGGCCGTGAGGTTGGCCGGCGCAATGGCACGGTGCCGGAACCCGATGGATCCACCCTCTCCCATCGGCCAGCGGAAGACCGTCCTCACTTCCGCGGGCGGGGTGAACGGCAGGCCAAGACCCGTCTCCAGGGCCCACTGCCCAAGCAGCGACAAAGAAGTCGACAAGGCTCCGGCCCCCACCCCGAGGGTCATCTCTGCCTCCCCTCCGGTGCGGAACGCATCAAGGGCCTGGAAGGCGTAAATCTGTCCGGCATGCGCGATGGGCGCGAATGCTGCGGTCGGCGTCAAATGGATGAAGCCGTCATGCAAGGCCGCAAACCCGCGAACCGACCATGTCCATCGCTTCGGCGCTCCAACGGATGCAGACCCGAGGGATAGGCGAGCCTCGACCGTCCGTTCAGGCTTCAACTCTGCGTTGCCCTGCTCGAAACGGAAGGTACCGTGGTGGATGCCGTTGGCCCCGAGGGCATAGCTGTCCGGCGCCCTGGTGTAGGCGGTGGCGGTCCAACTGCCCTCTCCGGCAGAACCGAGAAGAAACGGCTGATGGGCGTGCAAAGCCCAACCGGCCATCCACCGTTCCATGGCCTGGGCCCTGACGTCGTCCCCTTGAATGGAGCCATCCGAGGCGTATAAAGGTTCCACATGGGCTTCGTGGGCCGCATGGATGCCGTCGACGCGGACTCCGACCCGGCCCGAACGCCATTTCCAATCCGCGATGGCCGACAGGCGGGATCGACGGTGGTTGGGCAACAGGAATTCCCAACCGGAGGTCGTCCCCTCCAGGTGCTC
>CALKUW010000149.1 GCA_937996585.1 uncultured Flavobacteriales bacterium | reverse complement strand
TCGGGGCGGGCGTGCTTCCAGCGCGTGTGCGACCACAGCCAATGGGCCGGATCTCGTCGGATCTGGGCTTCCAAGCGGTCATAGGTCGCCTTGAGCAGGGCGCCCTTGGGCCACGCCTTCGGCGTGTCGGTGATGAGCTCGTAGTGGACTTCCCAATGTCCACGCGGCTTGCCCTCCGCCTTCCTCAATCCAAAGAAGACCACGGGCATGTCGAACTTCCGGGCGAAGGCCTCGAGCCCGAAGTGCATGGCCGTCTCCACCCCCATCCACTCCATCCACCAGGCCTTCTTCGGATCCAGCGGGCGCTGGTCCACGGCGAGCGTCACCGCCTTGGCCCGGCCCACCGTATCGACCATCCATGCCGAGACCTGCTTCATCTCCACGAGCTCCGTCCCGAACTGGCTGCGCGTGCGGTAGATGAGGTCGTCGTAGAACGCGTTGGAAAGGCGCTTGTACACCCCCATGAAAGGCAAGGGCAATGCATCCCCCGTCGTCACGGCATAGCGCTCCCAGTTGCCGTAATGGCCGCAGGACAGCAGGACGCCCGGGGGCTTGTCCGCATACGGAGCCAACACCTCCGGGTTGACGTGGTGGAACCGCTTCGCCAGGTCCGCCCGGTCCGCCCGGAACAGCTTGATGGACTCCACGAGCACCTCGGCGAGGTGGGTGAAGAAGTCCCGGGCGATGCGCCTCCGCTCGCCCTCCGTCTTTTCGGGGAATACCCGCTCGAGGTTGGCCAGCACCACCTTCTTCCGGTAGCCGGACCACCACAGAAGGGTGGCGAGCAGGTCCGCGATGGGATAGAGCATCCCATACGGCAGCCGTCCGAGGGGACCGACGAAGAGGATATGGAGCAGTCGGGTCATGGAAGCGAAATGCGGAGGCCATCCTCTCCGAGGTATACGCCTCGGGGAAGGTCCGGTGCCACGTCCCGGTGTTTGCCGAGCAAGTGGCTGATGTGGGTCAGATAGGCTTCGTCCGGCCCCACCCGTTCGATGACCTCGAGGGCTTCGTCCAACGTGAAATGACTGAGGTGGGACTCCTTGCGCAGCGCATTGATCACCAACACCTTGACCCCCTCCAGGCGGTCCCACGTCTCGGGCGCGAAGGCGTTGGCATCGGTGATGTACGCCACGGGCCCGATGCGGAATCCAAGCACCGGCAACTTGTAGTGGATGACGGGCAGCGGCACCACTTCCACACCGGCAATGTGGAGCGGATCCCCGTCCAGATCGTGCAGTTGCACCTTGGGAATGCCCGGGTAAGGATGGGGGTCGAAGACGTATTTGAACTCCCGACGGAGCGCCTCCTGTACGCGGGGCACGGCGTAGACGTCCATGTCCCGCTTCTGCCGGAAGTTGAAGGCGCGGATGTCGTCGAGCCCGGCCACGTGGTCCTTGTGCTCATGGGTGAACAGGACGGCATCGAGGGATTTTACCTCGTTCCGCAGCATTTGCTGACGGAAGTCCGGTCCCGTATCGATGACGAAGGTGCGCGGGCCCTCCGGGGCGTGCTCTCCGTCCACCTCGAACAGGGCGCTCGACCGGGTTCGGTTGTCCCGCGGATCGGCGGACGTGCACACCGCGCAATCGCAGGCAATGACCGGGACACCCTGTGAGGTTCCGGTGCCGAGCAAGGTGAGGTGAACGCCCATATGGACAAAGTTAATCCGCCCGGCTTCCGGGGTTCCCACCGCGGGTGGGTACCTTTGCAGGGAGTAACACCCTCAACGTCCGAACCGTGGAATCCAACCGTGTCGTCCTCTCGGCCAAGCAGAAGGCCCTCCGGATCAACATGAACCACGACCTCTACGGCACCTTTGCCGAAATCGGGGCTGGACAGGAAGTGGTGCGCCACTTCTTCCGGGCCGGCGGGGCCAGCGGCACCATCGCCAAGACCATCAGCGCCTACGACAAGGACTTCAGCGACGCCATCTACGGGGTGGAGCCTTCGGGGCGCTATGTGTGCGAGGCGCGGGTGCAGAAGATGCTCGACCACGAGTACGCCCTCTGCGAGGAGCGGCTTTCGCGCGAACAGCATCCGACCAAGCGGTACTTCGCCTTCGCCAATACGGTGGCCACCATCAACTACCACAAGACGATCGAAGGGCACGGTTGGTTCGGCATGCGTTTCCAGACCGGGCCAAACAAGAAGCCGAATACGGTCGTCCTCCACGCGCGTTTCCACGAGCCCGACGCACTGCTGCAGCACGCCACCATCGGCATACTCGGGGTCAACCTCATCTACGGCTGCCACTTCCTCTACAAGCAGCCCAACGATTTGCTGTTGAGCCTCTACGACGAACTGGACAAGGACCGCATCGAGATCGACACGATCCAGATGAACGGTCCCGACTTCGCCGGTGTCGACAATCGTCTGCTCTCGCTGCAGCTCGTCAAGCACGGCATGACTGACGCGGTCATCTTCAGCCCCGACGGCCGCAACCTGCAAGCCGCGGACGTACTCTACAAGAAGAACATCCTTGCCATTCGCGGCAGCTTCCGCCCCGTCACCAAGGTCAACCTCGACATGATGGAACGCGGCCTCGCCCTTTTCCGTGAGGAGAACCGGGTCGAACAGGACCGCATACAGCTTTTGTTCGAGATCACGCTCAACAACCTCAAGTCCGAGGGCGACATCGACGAGAAGGACTTCCTGGACCGGGCGGATATCCTCTGCTCGCTGGGGCACACCGTGCTCATCTCGAACTACCAGGAGTATTACAAGCTCATCGAATACTTCTCGCGCTACACCAAGCGGCGCATGGGCGTCATCATGGGCGGCAACGCGATGATGGACCTGTTCAATGAGCGCTATTACCGCGACCTCAATGGTGGCATCCTCGAGGCCTTCGGCATCATGTTCAGCCGCGACCTCAAGGTCTATGCCTATCCCTGGCACGATGCGGAGAATGACGTGCTGATCCGCACCGACAATGCGCCCATCCACCCGCGGATCAAGCCGCTCTACGACTACCTCCTCTTCAACAAGCGCATCACGGACATTCAGCTCGAAGACCTGTCCCTGCTGGACATTTTCAGCGTTGAGGTACTCCGCATGATCCGGGATGGCGAAGGTGGATGGGAGGACATGGTGCCCTCCGAGGTCGACCGCATCATCAAGCGCAACCGCCTGTTCGGTTACGATGGCCCCACCCCTTCCGAAAACGGAGGGCTGACCGGGGCGGCCATGCTCAACTGAGCCCACGACACTTTCATTCGGCGCCGGAACCGTTCGCGAAGCACCGGACGCCCGAAATGCAAAAGGCAGCCCTGAGGCTGCCTTTTGCTGTTCACTCGGGCCGAGGCCCGTATCGTTGTTGGTCCTACAATCAGTCTGCAGAGACCTCTTCGGATTCGCCCACCTCGACGAGGCGGTCGAACTCCTCCTGGGAGCCCACGATCTGGTTGTGCCAGTGGCGCATGCCGGTTCCCGCCGGGATCAGGTGACCCACGATGACGTTTTCCTTCAGGCCGCCGAGCTTGTCTTCCTTGGCGCTCACAGCCGCCTCGTTGAGGACCTTGGTCGTCTCCTGGAAGGAGGCCGCCGAGATGAAGGACTTGGTCTGCAACGAAGCCCGGGTGATGCCCTGGAGCAGCGGACGCGCCGTGGCCGGCATGGCCTCACGCGCTTCCACGAGCTTGCCGTCGTTTCGGCGGATGGCGCCGTTCTCGTCGCGCAACTGGCGCGCAGAGACCATCTGGCCCTCCTTGAACTCCGTGCTGTCGCCAGCCTCGGTGACGACCACCATGCCGAACATGCGGTCGTTCTCGTCCATGAAGTCCGCCTTCTCGACAAACTGCTTCTCGAGGAACTTCGTGTCACCCGGATCCTCGACCACCACCTTCTTCATCATCTGGCGTACGATGACCTCGAAGTGCTTGTCGTTGATCTTCACACCCTGGAGACGGTAGACCTCCTGGATCTCGTTGACGAGGTACTCCTGGACCGCCGTCGGACCCTGGATGGCCAGGATATCGGCCGGGGTCGTGGCGCCGTCGGACATCGGCATGCCGGCCTTCACGAAGTCGTTCTCCTGAACGAGGATGTGCTTGGCCAGCGGCACGAGGTACTTGCGCTTCTCGCCGGTGCGGCTCTCCACGATGATCTCGCGGTTACCCCGCTTGATCTTGCCGTAGGAGACGATGCCGTCCACCTCCGACACCACGGCCGGGTTGGACGGGTTCCGCGCCTCGAAGAGCTCGGTCACACGCGGCAGACCACCCGTGATGTCACCGGACTTACCGGCCACACGCGGAATCTTCGCCAGGATGCGGCCCGTACCCACCTTGTCGCCCTCCTGGACGTTTACGTGGGCACCCACCGGCAGGGAGTACACCTTGAGCACCTCCTTCTTCGCCCCCACGATGTGGATGGCGGGGTTCTTCTTCTTGTCCTTGGTCTCGGTGATGACGATCTCGCGGAAACCGG
Source organism: uncultured Flavobacteriales bacterium (assembly GCA_937996585.1). Classification (GTDB taxonomy): domain Bacteria; phylum Bacteroidota; class Bacteroidia; order Flavobacteriales_D; family Sanyastnellaceae; genus UBA8752. Next base: position 6,319 of record CALKUW010000149.1, on the reverse strand, counting down.
TCTGCTCGTCCAGCTCTTCGCGGTAAGTCACGCCCTCCTCGATCATGTCGAACACCACGGTACCCTCCTCCTCGCTGATGATGGCGTTGTTGTAGGGGTCCCAGGTGCAAATGAGGTCACCCTTTTTGATCTTCTTGCCGGCCTTGACGTGGAGCACAGCACCGTAGGGCAGGTTCGTGGAGCTCAGCGTGATGCCGATTTCCTTGTCGACCACCTTGAACTCCGTGGAGCGGGACACGACGACCGTCTCGACCTCACCATCGGGCGTGGTGCGCTGGACGGTCCGCAGGTCCTCGAGCTCGACCACACCATCCTGGCGGGCCGTGATCTCGTTCTCGTCGGAAATCTTCGATGCCGTACCACCCACGTGGAACGTCCGCAGGGTCAGCTGCGTTCCCGGCTCACCGATGGACTGTGCGGCAATGACACCGACAGCCTCACCCTCCTGCACCAGGCGGTTGGTGCTCAGCGCACGGCCGTAGCACTTGGCGCAGACACCGCGGCGGCTCTCGCACGTCAGCACGGAGCGCATTTCCACTTCGTCGATGCCGGCCTCCTCGATGCTGGCGGCCACGTGTTCGGTGATCTCCTCACCACCGGCCACGAGCACGTCTCCGGTCTTGGGGTCCATCACATCCTGCACGGCCGTACGGCCGATGATGCGGTCGGCAAGCGACTCGACGATCTCCTCGTTCTTGCGCAGGGCGGTCGCGGTCAGGCCGCGGATGGTGCCGCAGTCCTGCTCGTTGATGATCACGTCCTGGGCCACGTCCACGAGACGGCGCGTCAGGTAACCGGCGTCGGCCGTCTTCAAGGCCGTATCGGCCAGACCCTTACGAGCACCGTGCGTGGAGATGAAGTACTCGAGGATGGACAGGCCCTCCTTGAAGTTGGACAGGATCGGGTTCTCAATGATGTCCTGACCACCTGCTGCGCTGGACTTCTGCGGCTTGGCCATCAGGCCCCGCATGCCGCTCAGCTGGCGGATCTGCTCCTTCGAGCCACGGGCTCCGGAGTGCATCATCATGTAGATGGAGTTGAAGCCCTGCTTGTCGGTCTCCAAGCGCTCCATCAGAATGTTCGTCAACCGCGAGTTGGTGTTGGTCCAGATGTCGATGATCTGGTTGTACCGCTCGTTGTTGGTGATGAGGCCCATGTTGTAGTTGTCCATCACCTCACCGACGCGCTCGTTGGCGCTGTCGACCAACTTCACCTTCTCCTCCGGGATGATGATGTCGTTGAGGTTGAAGCTCAGGCCACCCTTGTACGCCATGGTGAAACCGAGGCGCTTGATGTCATCGAGGAACTGCACCGTGCGGGGCACACCAACGGCGAGGAGCACGTCGGAGATGATGGTCCGCAGGCTCTTCTTGGTCAGCAGCTCGTTCACGAAGCCGGCCTCGTTCGGGACCACTTCGTTGAACAGCACGCGGCCCACCGTCGTTTCGACGATGGAGGCAATGCCCTCGTGGTCCGCCCAACGCACCTTGATGCCGGCGTGCAGGGCGGCACGGCCCTCGTTGTAGGCGATGATGACCTCCTCCGGGGAGTAGAACGTCATGCCCTCACCCTTGACCGGCTCCTCCTTGGTGGACTTGCGCTCCTTGGTGATGTAGTACAGGCCGAGGACCATGTCCTGGGACGGAACGGTGATCGGGGCACCGTTGGCCGGGTTCAGGATGTTGTGGCTGGCCAACATGAGCAGCTGGGCCTCCAAAATGGCGGCAGGCCCGAGGGGCAGGTGCACAGCCATCTGGTCACCGTCGAAGTCGGCGTTGAACGCCGTACAGGCGAGCGGGTGCAGCTGGAGCGCCTTGCCCTCGATCATCTTCGGCTGGAAGGCCTGGATGCCGAGACGGTGCAGGGTCGGAGCACGGTTGAGCAGCACCGGGTGCGACTTCATCACGTTCTCGAGGATATCCCACACGACGGGCTCCTTGGCGTCCACGATCTTCTTGGCGGATTTCACCGTCTTGACCACGCCCCGCTCGATCATCTTGCGGATGATGAACGGCTTGTAGAGCTCGGCGGCCATGTTCTTCGGCATGCCGCACTCGTGGAGCTTGAGCTCCGGTCCCACGACGATGACGGAACGGGCGGAGTAGTCCACACGCTTACCGAGCAAGTTCTGACGGAAACGGCCCTGCTTGCCCTTGAGGCTGTCGGACAGGGACTTCAGCGGGCGGTTGCTCTCCGTCTTCACGGCGGAGGACTTCCGGCTGTTGTCGAACAGGCTGTCGACCGCTTCCTGCAGCATCCGCTTCTCGTTCCGGAGGATCACGTCGGGGGCCTTGATTTCGATCAGGCGCTTCAGACGGTTGTTCCGGATGATGACGCGGCGGTACAGGTCATTGAGGTCGGACGTCGCGAAACGGCCTCCATCGAGCGGCACCAACGGACGGAGCTCCGGCGGAATGACCGGGACGACCTTGACGATCATCCACTCCGGCTTGTTGTCCACGCGGTGGTTGGCGTCGCGCAGGGCTTCGACCACCTGAAGGCGCTTGAGGGCCTCGTTCTTCCGCTGCTGGCTCGTCTCCGTATTGGCCGCGTGGCGCAGGTCGTAGCTCAGCTGGTCAAGGTCGAGGTTGGCCAGCATGTCGTGCAGGGCCTCCGCGCCCATCTTGGCGACGAACTTGTTGGGGTCCTTCTCGTCCAGGTACTGGTTGTCCTTGGGCAGGGTGTCGAGGATGTCGAGGTACTCCTCCTCCGTGAGGAACTCGTTCACCTCCAGCGCCTCGCCGTCGGTCTTGGTCGCCACGCCCGGCTGGATCACCACGTAACGCTCGTAGTAGATGATCTGGTCGAGCTTCTTGGTCGGCAGGCCGAGCAGGTAGCCGATCTTGTTGGGCAGGCTCCGGAAGTACCAGATGTGCGCCACGGGAATCACGAGCTGGATGTGGCCCATCCGCTCACGGCGGACCTTCTTCTCGGTTACCTCCACGCCGCAACGGTCGCAGACGATGCCCTTGTAGCGGATGCGCTTGTACTTGCCGCAGTGGCACTCGTAGTCCTTGACGGGGCCGAAGATGCGCTCGCAGAAGAGGCCATCGCGCTCCGGCTTGTACGTCCGGTAGTTGATGGTCTCGGGCTTCAGCACTTCGCCGTGGCTCTGCTCGAGGATCTCCTCGGGCGACGCCATGCTGATGCGGATCTTGTTGAAGTCGCTCGAGAGCTTCGGGGTCTTGTTGTTGGTCATCTCTTGGTGAAGATCAATAAGTTAGAAGCAGGAGCAACTCAGGCCTCCAGGGCCACGGTCAATCCCAATCCGCGCAACTCGTGCATGAGCACGTTGAAGGATTCCGGGATGCCGGGGGTCGGCATCGGGTCTCCCTTGACAATGGCCTCGTAGGTCTTGGCACGACCGACGACGTCGTCCGACTTGACCGTGAGGATTTCCTGGAGGATGTGCGAGGCACCGAAGGCCTCGAGGGCCCACACTTCCATCTCTCCGAAACGCTGTCCACCGAACTGCGCCTTACCACCCAGCGGCTGCTGCGTGATGAGGCTGTAGGGACCGATGGAACGGGCGTGCATCTTGTCGTCCACCATGTGGCTCAGCTTGATCATGTAGATCACGCCGACCGTGGCAGGCTGGTCGAAACGCTCGCCGGTCTCACCGTCGTACAGGTGGGTCACACCGAAGTTGGGGACGCCGGCCTTTTCCGTGAAGTCCGAGATCTGGTCGATGCTCGCACCGTCGAAGATGGGCGTGGCGAACTTCGTACCGAGCTTCTCGCCGGCCCATCCGAGCACGGTTTCGTAGATCTGTCCGAGGTTCATCCGCGAGGGTACGCCCAGCGGGTTGAGCACGATGTCTACCGGGGTTCCATCCTCGAGGAACGGCATGTCCTCCTGGCGGACGATCCGGGCCACGATGCCCTTGTTTCCGTGGCGACCGGCCATCTTGTCACCCACCTTCAGCTTGCGCTTGTTGGCGACGAAGACCTTGGCCAGCTTCACGATACCTGCGGGAAGCTCATCGCCCACCGTCACCTGGAACTTCTTCCGCTTGAAGGTGCCGAGCAGGTCGTTGTACTTCATGTTGTAGTTGTGGACGACGCGCTTCACGAGGTTGTTGTTGTCCTCGTCACGGGTCCACCCCTCGGTGTTCACGATGCTGAAGTCCAGGGTCTGGAGGGCGCGCTGCGTGAACTTCACTCCCTTCTTGATCTGGGTCTCCTTGTAGTAGTTCATGACCCCCTGCGACGTCTTGCCGCCGATGATCTTCATGAGCTTCTCGATCAAGGCCTTGCGCAGCACGCCGGCCTCCTGGTCGAATTCCGCATCGATCATCTCGAGGACGGCCTTGTCGGCTGCCTTGGACTTGCGGTCCTTGACCATGCGGGAGAAAAGCATCTTGTCGATGACGACACCCGTGGCGCTCGGACCGAGCTTGAGGGAGGCGTCCTTGACGTCACCGGCCTTGTCACCGAAGATGGCGCGCAGGAGCTTCTCCTCCGGGCTCGGGTCGCTCTCGCCCTTCGGCGTGATCTTACCGATGAGGATGTCACCGGCGCCGACGTGGGCACCGATGCGGATCAGGCCGTTCTCATCGAGGTCCTTGGTGGCTTCCTCGCTCACGTTCGGAATGTCGGCGGTGAGCTCCTCCTGGCCGCGCTTGGTGTCGCGGACCTCGAGGCTGTACTCGGTCACGTGGAGCGAGGTGAACACGTCCTCGCGGACCACGCGCTCGCTGATCACGATGGCGTCCTCGAAGTTGTATCCCTTCCACGGCATGAAGGCCACCTTCATGTTCTGGCCGAGGGCCAGTTCACCGGACTGCGTGGAGTAGCCCTCCACGAGGATGTCGCCCTTCTCGACCCGCATGCCCTTCGACACGATGGGCTTGAGGTTGATGCAGGTGCCCTGGTTGGTCTTGGCGAATTTGGTGATGTCGTAGACCTTGATGTCATCCTCGAACGACACGAGACGGTCGTTCTCGTCCATGTGGTAGCGGATGTGGATCTCGTTGCCGTCCACATATTCGACGACACCGTCGGCCTCGGCCGTGACGAGCACGCGGCTGTCGCGGGCCACCTGGCTCTCGAGTCCCGTACCCACGATGGGGCTGTTCGGACGCATGAGCGGGACCGCCTGACGCATCATGTTCGATCCCATCAACGCACGGTTGGCGTCGTCGTTCTCGAGGAACGGGATGAGTGAAGCTGCGATGGAAGCGATCTGGTTGGGCGCCACGTCCACGTACTTGATCTCCTTGGGGGCCACCAACGGGAAGTCGCCCTGCAGGCGCGCCTTGATGATGTCCTTCTTGAAGGTGCCGTCGTCGTTCAGGCCCACCGTCGCCTGGGCGATGATGGCGCTGTCCTCCTCCTCGGCGGACAGGTAGGTGATGCCCTTGTCGCCCGTCTTGGCCACGCCCTCGTCGACCTCACGGTAAGGGGTCTCAATAAAGCCGAGGCGGTTCACCTTGGCGTAGACACACAGGGAGCTGATCAGACCGATGTTCGGTCCTTCCGGCGTCTCGATGGTGCAGAGGCGGCCGTAGTGCGTGTAGTGCACGTCACGGACCTCGAATCCCGCGCGCTCACGGGAGAGACCACCGGGACCGAGGGCCGAGATGCGGCGCTTGTGCGTCACCTCGCTCAGCGGGTTGGTCTGGTCCATGAACTGGCTCAGCTGGTTCGTTCCGAAGAACGAGTTGATCACCGAGCTCAGCGTCTTGGCGTTGATCAGGTCGGTCGGGGTGAAGACCTCGTTGTCGCGCACGTTCATGCGCTCGCGGATGGTCCGCGCCATACGGGCGAGGCCCACACCGAACTGGTTGTGCAACTGCTCGCCCACCGTCCGGATACGGCGGTTGGAGAGGTGGTCGATGTCGTCCACATCGGACTTCGAGTTCACGAGGTCGATGAGGAACTTGATGATGAGGATGATGTCGTCCTTGGTCAGCGTACGGGACTCCTCGGTCATGTCGATGCCGAGCTTCCGGTTGATCCGGAAACGCCCCACCTCACCGAGGTCGTAACGCTGCTCACTGAAGAACAGCTTGTCGATTACGCCGCGTGCCGTCTCCATGTCCGGCGGCTCAGCGTTACGCAACTGGCGGTAGATGTACTCCACGGCCTCCTTCTCCGAGTTCGAGGGGTCCTTCTGGAGGGTGTTGTGGATGATGGCGTAGTCGGCCTGGTTGATGTCCTCCTTGTGCAGGATGATGTTCTTGGAACCGGAATCGACGATGAGCTCGATGTGCTCCTTCTCCAGCACCGTGTCACGGTCGAGCACCAGCTCGTTCCGCTCGATGCTGACCACCTCGCCGGTATCCTCGTCCACGAAGTCCTCGATCCAGGTCTTGAGC
>CALKUW010000148.1 GCA_937996585.1 uncultured Flavobacteriales bacterium | reverse complement strand
TTCCCCTGGAATGTGGATGAAGGAAGCGTCCACGGCATCGCCGGAGCCGCTGGTGCACGCCGTCATTAAAATGAAGGGGCAGGCGAGGAGAAGGAGGCGGATGTCCGGTCGCGCCATCCTGCTCATTCGATGAGGCCCCTTCCGGTCTTGGCGATGGTGCCGTCCTCCTTGAGCGCGGCGAACAGCTTGTCGAGCACACCGTTCACGAAAGCGCCGGATTTCTCCGTGCTGTAGAACTTGGCGAGGTCGATGTATTCGTTCATCGTGACCTTCAGTGGCACCGTCTCGAATGTGCGCGCCTCGGCAAGCGCCATGCGGAGCAGGATCAGGTCCATGGTGGCGATGCGATCAAGGTCCCAATTGGACGCTGCCGCCTCGATGTGGGCATCGTGCTCGCCCGCCAGCGCCAGGGTCTTGCTGAACAGCTGCTCGAGGAATTCGCGGTCGTCGCCCTCTTCCTTCCACATGCCGCTCAGCACCAGATCGTCGGAATCCTCGTTGATCGTCTTCACCGTCTTGAGCACGATCGAGCTCGCGAGGTCGAGGTCGTCACTCCACAGGATGCTCTGTTCCTCCATCCAATCTTGGAGCAGTTCGTCGTTCGCAATGTGCTTGCGGTACATACGGTTGAGGGACTCGCGGTCGTGCTGGAATCCCCGCTCCTCATTTTCCATATAGGCCACGTACTCCTCACTGGCCACAAGGGATTTGAACAGGCGCTTGATCAGGTCCTGTTCCTGTCCCCATCCGAGGTTGCGGTTGGCCGCCTCCTTGGCCAACTCCTTGCTCTTGATGATCACGCGGAGCGGCTTGTTGTTGACGAATTTCGTGTTGGGGTGAAGGTCTTCCTTGGTGGGCTGCTGCTTGAGTCTCCCCGCTTCGATGCGCTCGATGGCAGCATCCTGCAGTTCACCGATCAGCATCAACAGAAGCAGATAGAGGTCGTAGGTCTTCTCCAGGGAAGCCATCAGCAATTTGTGCGCATCCTCGACGGAGCCATCCTTGTCTGCATGGAAGGCGTAAAGGACATGGAGCACTTTGATGCGAAGCTGGCGGCGATTGAACATGGTACAGAACGACGGTGCAATGTCGTCAACGGAACCGATGGATTCGCGCCCCACGACAAATCGGCGGGCGTAATTTTGAACATGGCACTCCGCAAGGCGTTCTAACACCGAACATGTGGAAACCCACCTACGCATCCAAGGACATGAAATCCTGTCCACTGCTTCTGCTGGCATTGACCATTTGGCTGACGGCCTGTGAGACCCCCATCGAGGTCACCATCCCGGATGCGGAGCCCATGCTCGTCGTTGAAGGGCGCATCGAACCCGGGCTGCCCCCGCTCGTGCTGTTGAGCCGGTCGCAGGATTATTTCGCCCCGGTCGATGCCGCATCGCTGGGATCGCTTTACCAGGGGGGCGGTTCCGTGACCCTCACGGTCGATGGCGTGGAATTTCCCCTGGATGAACTCTGTGCCGATGCGCTGGGGCCCGATGAACTGGTGCTGGCGGCAGGCTTGCTGGGTATCCCTGTTGAAACCTTGATCTTGAGCAACTTGTGTGCCTACACCAGCCTGGGCATCACGGGACAGGTAGGGTCGATCTATGGATTGACCGCGGTCCTCGGTGGTGACACGGCAACGGCCATATCGAAGATGAATCCGCCCGTAGCATTGGACAGCCTCTGGTTCGAGGTGCCCGGCAATACGGACTCCCTCGGGTTCATCTACGGCGACTTCACAGACCCGGACTCCCTCGGCAACGCCTACCGCTGGAGTGCCATGCGGATCGGCAAGGACGGCGGTTTGCTGTACCCACCGCGCTCAACGGTGGACGATGCACTGTTCAATGGACTTTCCTTCAGTTTTTCCCAGTTCCGTCCGGTGACCTCGGAGGACTTCGCAGAGGATGCCAACCCGGATGAGATTGGCTTCTACAAGACGGGAGACAGCGTCATCGTGCGTTGGGATCACATCGACCGCGGTGCCTATGACGCCATCACCAGCATGGAGGTGCAGCTGCAATCGCAGGGCTCGCCCTTTGCCAACCCTGCGGATGTGGCCACCAACATCGACGGCGGGCTGGGGCTTTGGGTGGCGTATTCACCTTTTGTGGATACGGTGATTTGCATCCCCTGAAGCCAATCGGGAAATTGCCCCTCATGTACGCCCTTCTCCGCAACGGTTTCGCACTGGGGACCATCCTCGTCATTCAACCGGCGTTCGGCCAGACGGTCGACCACATTGATGTCTTCCGGGACGCGGTCGTGGTGACCTGGAAAGCAGATGTATCACCCGGCGCCTGCAAGGTGGCCCGGAGCTTCCATGCTTCCTCTGCGGGGGACGTGGCCGTATTCGGCGGACGGGAAGTTTCCCGTGGCACTGTGCGGCGCACGGAAATGGAGTGGTTCGGAGCGGGGAAGGAAGAGCAGTGGAATGAGGCCCGGGCAGAATTGGAGGGGCGGAGGATTGACCAGGCCCTCAAGGTGGCGCAGTTGGAGTTGGTCGAGGAAGACCTGGCGTTGCTGCGGGCCAACAGGAAAGTGGGCGGTACAGCCGAAAGCCTGCTGGTGGAGGACCTCGAGGAAATGGCCGACTGGATGCACGAGGCCCTGCGCGATCTGTTGTTCCGCAGGGTGGAGTTGAAGGCCGAGATCGAGAAGGGCAATGCTGAATTGGATGCACTGGAGCAGGCTGCATTGGAGCTGGCGCCCCGGAAGGGCTTCACTTGGTGGGTTGACATGCCCTCCGGCGCTTCCGGTACGATGACGACACAGGTGGTCGAACGCGGTGAAGGGTTGCAATGGTCTCCGCGCGATGTATTGGCCCTCGGTTCCGGGGATGATCCGGCGCTCCGTTGGATGCAGCGGGCCGAGGTGATGTTGGACCTGCCCCGTACAGGTGGTGCGGTCCCCGTCCGCTTCCACGACGCCCTGCATGCAGGCCTCGATGCGCGGCCGGATGCTGTCCCCGTATTGTTGGACATGACCTACGGTGCGACCAAAGGAGCATACGACGCTGCACCGCGGTCCGACCGCTCCTCGGATTGGCCGGGGGTACAATGGAGTGTGGAGGATGGGTTGGCGCCGGGGGTGTCATGGTCCCGCAGCGTGTCGCTGGGCAGCCTCGACCTCCCGGTCAAGGTGCTCCATTTCTCGGTCCCGAAGCAAGCGCCGGCGGTCAACATGCGGTTGGCTTTGGCCATGCCCTCTTCGCCTGTGGCGAGGATGGAGCAGGCCCTCCTGACCATTGATGAGCGACCGGTTGGAAGGGTATGGTTGACCGAGCGGGACGACAGCCTGTTCGTGGATGCAGGTGTCGTCCGCGACTGGTCGGTCGAGCGTGAACGCCTCGCCGCGCTGTGCAGCAAATCGACGCTTGGGGGCAGGGTAAAGCACCACCGGGCCTACCGCATCACGGTCAGGAACCGAAGCCGCACGGCGGGCACCATCCGGCTCGAAGAGCCGCTTCCCGCATCCGCCAAGGCCGAGGTCGCGGTGGTACCGGAGGAGCTTGATGGTGGACGTTTGGATGAGGGAACCAGCATCATCCATTGGGAGCTGGAGCTGGGACCGGGCGAAAGCAGGACGGTACAGTTCGCCTTCGACGTCAGCCACGGGAAGGACGATCCCGTTCCCGCCTTCGACTGACCCGGGTCTAGCAAGCCGGTCAATCCTCCCTGAGAAGGTTCCGGGCAACAGAGGCTGCTGCGCCCTTCTTGGCCAGTCGCCCGCGCAGATCCACTTGGTCCTGTTCCAAGCGGGCGCGCCCTTCCGGTGACAACACGTCTTCGAGCGCACGCGCCAGTTGTACAGGCGTGCAGGCGCCTTGGATGCGTTCCGGCAGTGCTTCCCGATCGAGTACGAGGTTGACCAATGAGATGAACCGAACCCGGGTGAAGAGCCGGGCCAGGGTGTACGTCAGGGGGCTGGTTCTATAGGCGACGACCTGGGGCAGGCCGTGCAAGGCCGCTTCCAGCGTGGCAGTGCCACTGGTCACGATTCCGGCCACAGCGAATCGATATAGGGCTTGGGTCTCGCCGAAGAGGACCGGTAGGTCGGTCGCGTAATCCGATGCACTGCGCCCGGGTGCACCGGCCACCACCGGGATGAGTGCAGGAAAATGCTGCGCCGCCTCTGTCAGACAGGTGAGCATGCGGTCGATTTCCTGGGGGCGGGAACCCGGCAACAGGGCGAGGATTTCACCCTCCGGTGGAAGCCCTACCCGCTTTCGCCACTCCGCCTCATCGGCGCCATGCTCTCCTGTGGCCCACGCGGCCGGGATGGCATCAGCCAGGGGATGTCCGACGTATTCGACCTGAAGGTCCACATCGGCGTAGTGCTCCGGTTCGAACGGCAGAATGACGTAGAGCCGGTCCAGGTCGCGGGCCATCCGGTGGATGCGCCCCCGTTTCCACGCCCACACCTGGGGAGCGATGTACATGTCGACTGCAAGGCCTTGTTCTCGTGCCCAGGTGGCCAGGCGCAGGTTGAATCCGGGATAGTCCACAACCAGGATGCGGTCGGGATGGAAGGCGAGGATGTCCTCCTTGACCCTGTCCATCAGCCTTCGGATGAAGCCCAGCTTGCGCACCACTTCGGCGAATCCCATGATGGCGGTGTTCCGCACGTGTTCCACCAGTTCCGCACCCTCGGCCGCAAGGGCATCTCCGCCCATGGCGCGCACCTGGATTTCGGGAGTCAGCTCCTTCAAGGCGCGTACGACGGCTGCGGCGTGCACGTCACCCGAAGGCTCTCCGGTGACGATGTACAGGCGGGACAGCCCCACAGATGTGGTTTCTGACGCAGGCCTCATTCCCCGTATTGAAGCCAGACGATGAAGAGGACGATCAGGATCATCACCAGGAGGGTGCCCCGGGCGAATTGGTCCTTCTTCCACTTGAAAGCGAGGTGGAAGAAGGGAACGACGGACAGGACGCAGAGGCTCAGGATGCGGTCCTTGTAGAGCGGGCTTCCCATGAAGACCTCCCTGTGAAAGTAGGCCAGGGATTCTCCTTGCAACCAGCCCCATGCAGCGCCGAACAGCATATAGCCGAGCAGGGCAGCCAGCACCCCGCCGAGGACGCCGGCGAGCAGGTGGTCTGGCATGTTACTCCGCATTCCCCAGGTTCCAGGCGTTCAGTGTGCCGATGGTGTGGTGGGCCGTCAGGTCGAATTGCACAGGCACGACGCTGGCGAAGCCTTGGTTCAGGGCATGGATGTCGGTGTCCTCGCCCTTGTCCGGGTTGTGGAATTCGCCGCGCATCCAATAATATGGGCTACCACCGGGGGTTTGCCGCTCATCGAAGGTGTCGCGCCAATGCCCCATGGCCTGCCGGCAGATGCGGATGCCCTTGAGGTCTTCGGGAGCCACACGTGGAATGTTGACGTTGAGGCAGGTGCCCGGCGGCATGCCGTGCTCGAGCACGGCGGAAGCCATGGTGCCGGCCACTGTTGCAGAGGCCCGGAAGTCGGCATCCCATCGTTCGTCGAGCAGGGAGAATCCGATGGAGGGAATGCCGCACATCGCGCCCTCAACAGCCGCGGACATGGTGCCGGAATAGATCACATTGATGGAAGCGTTGCTGCCGTGGTTGATTCCGCTGACCAGCAGGTCGGGAAGGTTGTCCTCACCGAAGACTTCTGCAACGGCCAGCTTGACACAGTCCACTGGGGTGCCCGAACAGGCGTGTGCCTCCACGACACCCCGCCCGAATTCGAAAGGATGCAGGCGCAGGATGCTGCTGAAGGTCACGGCGTGACCCATGCCGCTCTGAGGGCTGTCAGGAGCGATCACGTAGACGTCACCGAACGGCGTCATGGCTTCGGTCAGCGCCTGTATGCCCTTTGCGGTGATGCCGTCGTCGTTGGTGATGGCGATGCGCGGCCGGCGGGAGGAGGAGTGGGTCATTATGCGCGTTCGGGGGTCCGGACCAGGGCCTCGAGGAGCCAGTTCCAATACTTGGAGACGGAGGGGATGGATGCCCGCTCATCCGGGCTGTGGGCGCCGAGTATGGTGGGGCCGAAGCTGACCATGTCCAGACCGGGGTAGCGGCTGCCGAGGATGCCACATTCGAGGCCGGCATGGCAGGCGAGGACCAAGGGCTCCTCGTCATGGAGCTCCCTGTATAGGTCGGTCATCATGCGAACGGCTTCACTCTCCGGGTCGGGGGTCCAGCCGGGGTAGGCTCCACCGCGGGCGGCTGCGAGCCTGGCCTGAAGGAAGCCGGTTTCGATGCGGCGGGCCAGGTCCATTTTCTCGGTGTCCACAGAGCTCCGCGTGAGGCAATGCACTTCGACAAGACCGTCCACCAGCGAAATGCGGGCGAGGTTGTTGGAGGTCTGTACCAAGCCGGGGATGTCGGGGCTCATGCGGTCGATGCCATTCGGGCAGCAGTCAAGGGCGGCGAGTAGATTTTCGCCCGCCGTGGAGGTCAGCACCCGGTCCGGTGCGCCGACCGTATGGAAATGCACGGCGAGATCCGGATCCGTGGTGCGGTATTCTGCGAGGATATCCGCTACGAGGGCAGCCATGCGCTTCTGCCAAGTTGCGGCTTCGCCATCGGCAGCGAGGGTGGCCTTGGCCTCCCGCGGGATGGCATTCCGCAGCCCACCGCCGTCGAGCGCAGCAAGTTCGACATCTTCATCGCTGCTGCAGGCAGCCATCATCTCCCGCACCACCCGCACCAGAATCTTGTTGGCGTTGGCGATGCCTTTGTGGATGTCCATGCCTGAGTGTCCACCACTGCCACCTTTGACCTCCACAAGGATGCCGGATTCGCCAGTGCCTTCGCAGGTGTCCAGCCGGCCGGAAAAACCCAGGTCGATGCCGCCCGCACAGCCGATGCCGATTTCCCGGTCGTCTTCGGTGTCGAGGTTGAGCAGGATCTCGCCGGTCATCCAATTCCGCTCCAGTTCAAGGGCACCGGTCATGCCGGTTTCCTCATCGATGGTGAAGAGGAATTCAAGCGGGGGATGGGGAATGTCCGTCGCCTCCATCAGGGCGAGCATGGTGGCCACGCCCAATCCGTTGTCAGCACCCAACGTGGTGCCTTCGGCGCGGACCCAATCTCCGTCGATGCGCATGCGGATGCCTTCGGTGTCGAAATCGAACGCGGTGTCGTTGTTCTTCTGGTGGACCATATCCACATGGCTCTGCAGGATGACCGTCTTGCGGTCTTCAAGGCCTGCCGTGGCGGGCTTCCGAACAAGGACATTGCCCACGGAATCGGAAGAAACCTCGAGCCCGGCATTCTGGGCGAGCCCGGTGATCCACCGACAGACGGCTTCCTCTTTTCCCGACGCGCGGGGAATGGCATTCAAATCGGCAAATCGACCCCAGAGGGCCGCGGGTTCCAATTGGCGAATCGCATCTGACATGCTTCGAAATTCGCCCAAAAAATGCGGCTGCGGGTCAAAAGGTGCATTCCATGCCGAAGGCGGCCAACAGGATGAGCAGGTCGCCGCTGGATACGACGCCGTTGCCGTCCACATCCTGCGTGCATTCCGACAGGCAACCGAATTCGCTCAGCAAACCCAGCAGATCGTCGATGGCGGTGATGCCATCGCCATTGATGTCGCTTGAACATGGGGCCAGTTCCGACCCGGAGACGAAGCCATCGCAATTGACGTCGCCACCCAACGGCGCCAAGGGCGCATCGGGATAGAAATTGGCATTGGCGTCGTTGCAATCGCCGTCATTGGTCACCCATCCTGGAGGCGGAACCCCGCAGAAACCCTGACCAAGGCCCGGTGTGTCGTCGCCATAGCCATCGCCATCGGTGTCCGGCCAGGCCATGGTCGGGAAGAAGCACGATGCGTCGTCTTCCGTTGCACCAATCTGGAAGTTGCAGGCATCGGGGTGGGTGCAGCCGGCGAATTCGTCACCGTCACAGACGCCGTCACCGTCGGCATCACCGCCCAGACAGTCGCCATTGCAATCGAGCCCGGGATCCGGGAAGTTGCACCCTCCATCGTCACACAAGGCGAAGAGGTCGAAGTTGCAGGCCGCCGGGTGGGTGCATCCCGAAGCGAAGAGGCAGTTCCCATCGTCTCGGGATGACAGCGGATCGAAGTTGCAGGCTGTTGAGTCGGCACAGCCGTAGCAACTGTAGTCGCAGGGACCCGGTCCGTCAGCGAGGGGGTCGAAGTTGCAGGCGTCGGGCAACATGCATCCCGCGTTCGATACGGGCGGCAGGCAGACGGGCGCTTGCAACAGGCTGCCAAAGGAAGGGTTGACCACGTGGAAAATGGTATCGTCCAAGCAGGTGAGGGTGATCCCCGCTGTCTGGTCTGGACATGGCGTCCATCCATTGGCTTGCTGGTCCTGGACCTGGAAGGTGCGGCAGCCTTCTTCGAGACAGAGGTTCCACTGTTGTCCGGAAGCGGGGACGCCGCCCGGAGCAATGGCCAGGCCTCCGGGGCTCAGGCTCCAGCTGATTTCCTCTGGGTGGCAATCGGGCTGGATGGAGATGGTCAGGGGGTAGCAGGTGGGTTCGCAGGTTCCGTCGTCATAGACCGCGTTGGGGTCGAAATTTTCGGCATAAGGATCCTTGCAGCCCCCGTCCTCCGGTGTGCTGAGGCACAGAGGGTAGACGCCATCGACACCCGATTCGGGCGAGGCGAGGAAGGGGGCAGAGGCCCCCAGCACCGTCAGGGAAAAGGACAACTCCGTGCCGCAATCGGCCATCAGGCTTTCGTACCCGCTCAGCTGGTCGCGGTGCACCTCGAAGGTGATGCAATCCGTCGGCAGGCAAAGGGTGTCGGTGAACGAGGACAATGGCGGTAACCAGCCACTGCGGTGCAGGACCCGGCCGAGCGCATCCTTGAACAACCATCCGTGCTGGGAGCCGAAACAGTCCGAAGTGAAGTGAAGCACCACCTGTTCGGCCTCCGCCATCCTGAGGTTGCGCGTGGAACGGGTGTTGTTGGAGGAGCGGTCATCGCTGCCTCCGTCCACTTCCGTGATGATGACCGACAGGTCGGACCAACCGACGGGGGCTTCCAGCGGCGCGAGCTCCAGGTGGACGCTGTCGCCAGGAGCGATGGTGCCATTCCACAGGGTGTCGCTCGAAGCGCCGCCGAAATAGCCGTATGCGATGCGCAGCTGGTGGATTTCCTGGACACCCAGGTTGAGCACGGGCACAGTGATGTCAGGGGATGCACTGCAATCCGCACCACGCGGCGATTGCATGCGGCCCAGGGCGGCATCGAGCGCAGGCGGGTCCGGAAGGTCGAGGGTGAATACACCCCGACCATAGGTGCCGGCCACGAGGCGACCAGAGGGTGTGTGGACCTGGAGGTCGGTCACGACGACATTGGGCAAGCCTTCAGACAGCCGCTCCCAGCTGGCCCCCAATGCTGGAGCAAGGGAGTAGACCCCGACATCCGTTCCGGCGTACAGCCTGCCTGAATCGGGGTCCCGTTCAAGGCTGTTGACGGGGGCGGGCGGAAGCCCTTCTGATAGGTTGGACCAATTGAGACCACCGTCCAGGCTTTCCATCACCTTGATGCTGTCGTTGTAGTTGGAAAGACAGGCCCAGATGTGGTCCGCATCATTCCGGGCAACGTGGATGTCGGTGATCCACGAGAATCCATTGGGCGGGTCGAGTTCATCGAAACTCTGTCCGTCCGTCGTCCTCCAAAGCCGGAATTCCTTCACGGCGTAGACGCGGGTAATGTCGCTGGGCGCCAATGCAATCGCCGTACAGGGACCACCTGGAATGGTCGATAGGGGCATCCAGCTGTTGCCCCGGTTGGTGGACCTGTAGATGCGGTCCTTGGCCACGAACATCCAGTCCGGATTGAATGGGCTCACCTCCCAAGGTGTCAGCCAGGCGCCTTCACCGTTTTCATTGCTGCCAGCATTGCCGGCGATCTCCTGAAAGGCGTTGCCGCCGTCATCCGAGCGGAAGAGCTGCCCGTAATACAGCGAGGCGTAAACGATGTCATCCACGGAACTGTGGAAGGCGCACTGGAACCCGTCGCCGCCGAGAACGTGCTCCCATGACCCTTCGTGCTTCATGAAGGTGCCGTTGTCCTGGGTGCCGACGATGAAGCGGTCAATCGATTGCGGATCGAGGTCGACCCGATAGGCCTGGGCAATGGACAGACCGGCACTGTGGTCTACAGCGGTTCCCGCGTCGGGGTCGAAGACGAAGGCACCACCGTCATTGGCCACGAGCAGCCGACCATCGGGCAAGTACTGCAGGGCGTGCTGATCGGCGTGCAGGTAGGGGAGTTCCCCGCCGGAATACCAATGCCCTGCGCAGTTCCATTGGGCGCCGCCATCCTCGGTGGACCAGAGGTTGACACCTCCTGCATGCACACGGTCCGGATCCTCGGGGTGCACGGCGAGTGTCAGATCATACCATGCCTGGCCACCGGCATCCACACCATCCACTGTCCAGCCGAGCAGGTTGGGGCCCTCTCCGTCGAGCATGCGGGCCTCCCAATTGGAGCCGCCGTCGGTACTGCGCCAGAATCCGGAGAATCCCTGATTGCTGTTCTTTCCCGCGATGGCATAGACCGTGTCGGGGGCGGAAGGCGCGAAGGCGAGCGCAATGCGGCTGATGCCAAAGGAGGCGCCATCAAGGCTGTTCTCCGTCCAGGTCGCCCCGGCATCAAAGCTCTCGGCAAGGAGGTTGCCGAACTCCCCCGCCAGCAGGTGATTCGGGTTGGAAGGGTCACATTCGAGGCTGGCATAGTCACCGGTCAGGGTGCGGATCCAGTTGTCGCCGCCATTGACCGAGCGGTAGATGCCGAGGCTCGACGCCGTCCACATGGTGTCGGGATGGTCCGGATGGATGACGAGCCGCGTCAGGGTGCGCCCCATGAAGGTGTTCCAGTCCAATCCGGTGGCTTCCCATGTATTGCCGCCATCCGCGCTCGTCCAGACACCGATGGAACGCGTGTCTCCGAAGTCACCGTCACCGGTCGCGATGAAGAGGCGGTCGGGATCCGTCGGGTGGAACGCGATGTCCGATACACCGATGGAGCCGAGTTGGTCCGCGCCCATGGCGGTCCAGCTCTGGCCGGCATCGGCGGTCTTCCACAATCCGCCTGATGGGGCGCAAGCCCACCACTCATCCAGGGTTCCCGGACGGGCGACCAGTCGGTTCAGCCTGCCGGACCCACCCAACCCCGTAGGTCCGATCGGCCCCTCGTATTGCCAGGAAGGGTCGGTGGTGCTGCGTTGGTTGGCCTCTGCGATGCGGTCTTCTTCGGCGCGTTCCAGTGAGCGGAGTACCTGCCCATTGGTCGGCCGGTATCCTTCGGCATCGAGGCGGGGGGCCATGAAGGCTTCCCACCGGTGGAAGGGCTTGAATCCCTTGCCTTTCGACCCCGGCGTCACAGCAGTGGCCTCAAAAGCGGCGCGGACCGAGTCCATCGGTACGCTTCCGTCCCGCATCAAGGCGCTCCAATGGGGAGATGGTGCTTGGGCAAAGGCCGTGGAGCCGGCCGCAATCCCGGCGAGCAGAACCATCCACCACAGGGCCCCGGCGAGCAGGCAGGCTCGCGCACCCCCGCGTAAGGGGGATGCAGGGTCTGCCATTTTCGGTGCACGGGGCATTGCAATCAGCGTTTCACCCCCGGAAGGGGCAGGGTCAATTCGAACAGGGCAGCCCGAACGCTCCAAGGAGGATCAGGAAGTCTGCCACATCCACGCCAGGAACCCCGTTCAAATCGAACGTACAATCCGTGACGCACCCAAACTCGGCGAGGAGCAGGAGGATGTCATTGACGTTCACGAGGCCATCATTGTCGAGGTCCTCCGGGCACTGGCTCTCCTCTTCGGGGTCCAGCGGCCCACCGCTGCAGTCATTGTCGACGCCATCCTGCGTCCCCGGCGCGCCGGGATAGACGTCATTACGTGTATCGTCGCAATCGGTTGCATCCGTGACGAAACCGATGAGGTTTCCGTCACATCCGGTGGTGGTCACATCGGGGTTGCCGAACCCGTCACCGTCGGCGTCGGCGTACAACGTGGACGGCGCAATGCAGGAGCCGTCATCAATGGAGGCAATCTCCATGAAGTTGCACGCCACGGGGTCGGTGCATCCCTGGATGGCATTCAGTGTGAAGTTGACGTTGGAGATGTCGAAGAAGATGGAGCCGCTTCCCTTGATCTTGATGCGTGCGGCCGTGGTCTCAACGGCGGGAAGAAGGATGACCTGCTCACCATCATTGGGAACCGCTTCTGCGAGCAGGTGGGGCCAGGTGTAGCCGCCGTCCGTGCTGCAGTAGATATCCACTTCGCTGCAATTCACGCTACCCCCGTCTGTTCCGGCGACATCCCAGAGCACCGTGAGCTCCGAGTTGCCCGCCCGGGTGATGTTGGTATTGGGGTAGGTGACCAGGAATGGTCCGGTCGATGCGTCGATGTAAAAGGTCTTGGTGCCCACGGCCACGCCACCGCAGCCTGGGTTGTTGTCCCGAACCGTGCACTTGAAGGTCATCGTCCGGTTGTAGTCCGCCAGGTGCTCGCCGAAGGAAATCTGGTTGTTGACCAGCTTGTCCACCTTGGGGATGACCCGCACAGGGGAGGTGACCGGTGCGAAAGAGCGCACGCAGGGTGCATTGCCGCTGGGGTTGTCGAGGTTGTTGTCCCCGCTGGAGGTGGCGGGTCCCAGGTTGTACTGCTCCCAGCTGTAGGTCAGGTTGTTGCCCACGTTCGGGTCGCTGGCCGTAGCGATGAGTTCATACGGGGTCGACTTCGGGATCCAGAACGCACTGGCACCCACGGAAACGGTCGGGGCGGAATTGCCGCTCGACACCTGTGTGGCGCAGGTGTTGCCGAATCCGTCGTGCAGATAGTTCGAGCCTTCGATGAGGCTGTGCACGTGGTAAACGTCGTCTGAGTTGTTCTGGAGGTTGGGCGCGCAGATGCCGCTGTAGCTCATGATGGTCGATCCGCTTCCGGGCTCGTAGGCCGCATTCGTCGAGCGGTTCCCACCACAGCTGTTGTTGAAGGTGTGGTTGCAGCCGAATTGGTGACCCATTTCGTGGGCCACATAGTCCACATCGAAAGGGTCGCCGATGGGGGCGGGCAATCCGGTGACGCCTCCGGCCTTGAAGCTGGTACAGACCGAGCTGAGGTAGGCCACTCCTCCGCCGCCCGTGGAGAAGACGTGTCCTATGTCGTACTGGTTGAAGCCGATGATGCCGTCGATGGTGGTCTGGTTCTGGGACAGCATGGCCCCACCGTTGGAGTTTGTGTATGGATCCGTGGAACCGTTCAGGAAGATGAGCTCATCATTGTTCGGGATGAGGGTGAGCCGGATGGCGAGCTCCGGCTCCACGATGCTGTTGATGCGGTTGATGGAGGTGTTCATCGCGGAGAGCACACTGGACACCGTTCCCCCGTGGAACTGCCCGTACTCACCGGTGCAGGCCAGCGCGAGCGAATAATTCCTGCGTGTCTGCCCATATGGAGGACCGATGCGCTGGCTGATGCGCCCATCGTCCAGGGGATCCATGCCGTCCACATCGCCCGACTTGCCGATGCCCATCATGCGGACATCGCAGTCGTCGCGCCGCTTGCTCGTTGAAGCCATGAATTCGGCACGGGTGTAGACCATCAACTGGTCGAAGCTGCCCACGTTCCATGGGTCGAGATAGACCGTTCCTTCCGGTGTGTGAAGGATGCCGTGGAACCCGCGGGGGCTCAGGTCAATGCGCCCTGAGATGAGCCCATTGAGCTCCGATTGGACGAGGTAACTGCTGATATCGGGGTACTTGGCGGTCAATTCAGGTGCCATCACATCCGAACGAACCACGCGGAACGCATGGGATTCCCAGCCAGGAAGACCCTCTGACGGCAGGGGAAGGCTGATACGGCAGGTCGACGATCCAAGGGACTGCCCCTCGCGAAGCGTCGGATCGTATTCGGCGGGTGCCTCAGCCAGGAATTCCGAAAGTGCGACGTGGTCATAGGCCACAGCCCGTGCTCCCTGCACGGTCTTCCGCTCCTGCGCCCTCAGGGCATTGCCGGCCATCCAAGACGCGCCTTTCAATTCGGGCATGGCCGCATGCCACTGGGCGTGGGCTGACACTGCGGACAGACACAGGAAAACGGGGATGAGGGGTACAACGATGCGGTTCGGAAACATGGTCATGCAACAAGATAACCTGCATTTTGCTCTCCGGGGCAGTTCCGGTGGTGCCATCCGGGGCATGAGATTTGTCATCGTCGGGTGGAAACAACGGGGCGCCATGTGGAAAACGGTTCCGCCGATGTTACCTGTAAACCCTGAGAATCCAGTACTTTTCCTTTCCGCAAAAAGACGAACAGGTCCGTGGCGAAGCAGACGAATCAGGATTATACGGAAAGCGACATCAGGTCGCTCGACTGGAAGGAGCACATCCGACTCAGGCCGGGTATGTACATCGGAAAGCTCGGGGATGGTGCGTCAGCGGATGACGGCATCTACGTGCTGCTCAAAGAGGTCATCGACAACAGCATCGATGAGCACCTGATGGGCAACGGCAAGACCATCGAGATCAGCATCCGTGAAGGTGCCGTTCAGGTGCGGGACTACGGCCGGGGCATTCCCCACGGCGCTGTGGTGGATTGTGTCTCCAAAATCAACACGGGCGCCAAATACAGCGAAGGGGCCTTCAGCAAGACGGTCGGCCTGAACGGTGTGGGTACGAAGGCGGTGAATGCCCTGTCCATGGAATTCCGCATCGAGAGTTTCCGGGAGGGTGAGGTCAAGGCCGCCCGTTTCGAACTCGGGGTGCTCAAGGACGATGAGGCCATCGCCAAGACTTCCCTCCGCAACGGTACGCGCACGTTCTTCCGTCCCGACCCCTCCGTCTTCAAAGGGTACCAATACCGGAAGGAGCACGTGGAGCGGCTGCTCTGGAACTACGCCTACCTCAACAGCGGATTGACCCTGGTTTTCAATGGGGAGAAAATCCACAGCGAGGACGGCCTGAAGGACCTGATCACCCAGAACCTCTCTGCCGAGCCGGGATACCCCATCGTCCACCTTCGCGGGGAGGACATCGAGGTGGCCCTGACCCATACTCAGGCCTATGGAGAGGACCACTACAGCTTCGTCAACGGTCAGTACACCACGCAGGGCGGTACGCACCAGAAGGCCCTGCGCGAGGCGTATGTGAAGGTCGTGCGGGACTTCTATCAGAAGGAGTACGACCCCGGTGACATCCGCATGGGCCTGATGGCGGCCATCGCCGTGAGGGTGCAGGAACCCGTGTTCGAATCGCAGACCAAGACCAAACTGGGGTCTTCCGAGATCCGCCCCGGGGGCACCAGCATGCGGTCCTTCGTCTACGACTTCCTCAAGGTCGAGCTCGCCAATCACCTGCACCGAAATCCGGAGACGGCCGAAGCTTTGCTCAAACGGATCCTGCAGAGCGAAAAGGAACGCAAGGACCTGGCCGGCATCAAGAAGCTGGCGCGCGAGCGGGCCAAGAAAGCCAGCCTGCACAACAAGAAACTCCGCGACTGCCGCGTCCACCTTACCAAAAAGCACGAACGCGCAGAGGAGTCCATGCTCTTCATCACGGAGGGCGACAGCGCATCGGGCAGCATCACCAAGGCCCGGGACGTCAACACGCAGGCTGTATTCTCGCTGAAGGGCAAGCCCCTCAATTGCTACGGCCTCACCAAGAAGGTGGTCTACGAGAATGAGGAATTCAATCTTCTGCAGGCCGCCCTCGACATCGAAGACGGTCTGGATGGTTTGCGCTACAATCAGGTCATCATCGCCACGGATGCCGACGTGGATGGCATGCACATCCGCATCCTTTTGATGACCTTCTTTCTCCAATTCTTCCCGGACCTCGTCCGCAAGGGGCATTTGTACGTGCTGCAGACCCCGCTTTTCCGGGTGCGGAACAAGAAGGAGACCCGATACTGCTACACCGAGGAGGAGCGCATCAGCGCCATTGCCGACCTCGGTCCCAAGCCGGAAATCACCCGATTCAAGGGACTCGGTGAGATCAGCCCGGACGAATTCTCCCACTTTATCGGGGAGGACATCCGGCTGGACCCCGTGGACCTTGGAGGTGAGCACCAACTCGATGACATGCTGGCCTTCTTCATGGGCAAGAACACGCCCGACCGGCAGCGGTTCATCATTGACAACCTCCGGGTCGAGAAGGATCCCGATGCGGAGAAATCCGAAACGGAAAGCACTGAAGCCGCATGATCGAGGAGAACCAAGACCACGAGGAGCACCAAGACCAGGACCTGCCGCAGGACCCTGAAGGAGGGGCTGCCGGTGATGGAGCAGGCGATGACGGTTCCGGTGCCGACATGGAACAGGTCATCCGCATCAAGGGGATGTACAACGAGTACTTCCTGGATTACGCTTCCTACGTCATCCTCGAACGGGCGGTACCCCACCTGCACGATGGCCTGAAGCCCGTGCAGCGCCGCATTCTGCACAGCCTGCGGGAGATGGACGACGGGCGGTTCCACAAGGTTGCCAACGCCATCGGCAACACGATGAAGTACCACCCACACGGGGATGCGAGCATCGGCGATGCCATGGTGCAGATCGGGCAGCGGGAGCTTGCCTTGGACTGCCAAGGCAACTGGGGCAACATCCTCACGGGGGACCGCGCAGCCGCACCGCGATACATCGAGACCCGATTGAGCGCCTTCGCCAAGGAGGCCCTGTTCAATCCAAAGACGACCAACTGGCTCTCGAGCTACGACGGCCGGAACCAGGAACCGGAAACGCTTCCGGTGAAATTTCCCCTCCTCCTGCAGCAAGGGGCGGAGGGCATCGCCGTGGGCCTGGCCTGCAAGATGTTGCCGCACAACTTCAACGAGCTGATCGACGGGGCCGTGGCCTACCTCAAGGGCCGCAGCTTCAAGCTGCTGCCGGACTTTCCTACGGGGGGAGAGGCGGATTGCGAGCAATACAACGACGGCCTGCGTGGCGGACGTGTCCGTGTGAGGGCCAAGCTCCGCAAGGAGGACAACAAGACCCTCGTGGTCGAGGAGGTTCCTTATGGCGTGACAACGACCTCCTTGATTGAGAGCATCCTCAAGGCCAATGACAAGGGCAAGATCAAGGTCAAGCGTGTGGAGGACAACACGGCAGAGAACGTCGAAGTGATGATCCACCTGGCTTCCGGAGTCTCTCCGGATCGGACCATCGACGCCCTCTTCGCCTTCACCGACTGCGAGGTGCGCATCGCTCCGAACGCTTGCGTGATCGAGGACGACCGCCCGGTGTTCCTCGGGGTCAAGGAAATCCTGAAGCGCAGTGCGGACCGGACCCGGATGCTCCTCGGGCGCGAGTTGGAAATCCGCCTGGGTGAGCTCCAGGAGGCGTGGCACTTCGCTTCGCTTGAGAAGATCTTCATCGAGAACCGGATCTATCGTGACATCGAGGAGTGCGAAACCTGGGAGGCCATCCTTGAGGCCATCCACAAGGGCCTCGAACCCCATATCAAACATTTGATCCGTCCGGTGACGGATGAGGATGTGACCCGCCTCACCGAGATCCGCATCAAGCGGATTTCCAAGTTCGATTCGGACAAGGCGGACCAGCGCATTGCCAACCTCGAAGTCGAGATCGATGAGGTGAAGAACCACCTGGCCCACCTGACCGACTACACGGTAGAGTGGTACCGACAGCTCAAGAAGAAATACGGCAAGGGCCGTGAGCGGAAAACGGTACTCCGCACCTTCGGCAACATCGACAGCGCCAAGGTGGCGGTGGCCAACCACAAATTGTACGCGGACAAGAAGGAGGGCTTCGTGGGCATCGGCATGCCGCGGGGTGAGGGCGAGTACATCTGCGACTGCTCGGACATCGCCGACATCATCGTGTTCCGGAAGGACGGTACGATGCAGGTGTCCAAGGTGAGCCCCAAGGCGTTTTTCGGTAAGGACATCCTCCACGTGGGCGTCTGGAAGCGGGGCGACGAGCGCACCACCTACAACCTCATCTACCGCGACGGAAAGAAGACTTCCGGAGGGCGCACCTACGTCAAGCGTTTCCACGTGACCTCCATCACCCGCGACAAGGAATATCACCTGACCAAGGGAACCACGGGTAGTGCCGTGCTGTGGTTTTCTGCGAATGCCAATGGCGAGGCGGAACAGGTGGCGGTGCACCTGAGCAAGATTCAGCGACTCAAAACGCTCAAGGTCGATGTGGACTTCGCGGAGATTGCCATCAAGGGCCGTGGTGCCGCGGGAAACACGGTGACCAAGCATCCGGTCACGGGCAGGGTCGACATGAAGAGCGAGGGCTCAAGCACCCTCGGTGCCCGCAAGGTCTGGTACGACGAGTCGGTCAAGCGGCTCAACAGCGAGGGACGGGGACGCCTGCTTGGCGCATTCGGTCCGGACGATAAGTTGCTCGTGGTGGTCGCTTCGGGGGCCTATGAGCTGCAGAAACCGGAATTGAGCATCCACTTCCCGGATGACATGATTTTCCTCGACAAGTGGAACCCCGACCGCGCCCTGACCGTCGTGCACCTCGACGGGGAGAAGAAGGCCGTCTATGTCAAGCGTTTCCAGGCGGAATCCTCCACGAAAACCGTCGAGTTCATCGGCGAGGAGGAAGGTTCGAAGATGCTGCTCTTCACCGACCACGGGGCCCCCATCGTCAAGTGCAAGGCCAAGGACCTCGG
>CALKUW010000147.1 GCA_937996585.1 uncultured Flavobacteriales bacterium | reverse complement strand
CCCTGACGCTGCCCGTCCAGAAGTTTGCCGCGCATGTGGATCTTGCCGTTGCCGTGGAATATGGTCACTTCCACACCGGATCCATCTTCCATTTCGCGGTGTACCTCCTTGGGCGCTCCGGTTTCCCAGGTCTGGATGACCGTCCCTTGTTCCGGACTGTTGCAGGCCATCAAGAGCCAAGCCAAGCACCAAATCCATCCCGTTCGCTTCATTTCTTCCGGTTGATCGTGAAGTCCACCAGGTCCACGAGGGCATGGCGGGCGGGCGTGTCCGGCAGGCCATCGAGCAGGGCCACCGCCTGGTCTCGGTGTTCCCTCATTTTCTCCTCTGCATAGGCCATGCCGGGCCCCTCGAGGATTTGCGCCATGACCTTGTCCGCATCGGCGGCGTGGTCCCGGCTGCGCTTGATGCTGCGCACCATGGCCCTGCGCTGCAGGGTGCCGAGGGATTGCAGGGTGTGGATGAGGGGAAGGGTCATCTTGCGCTCCTTGATGTCCCCCCCCTGTGGCTTGCCCGTGGCGGCAGAAGGTGTGAAGTCGAGAAGGTCGTCCTTGATCTGGAAGGCGATGCCCATTTCCTCGCCGAATTGCCGCAGTTGCTCCACCTGGTCCGCGTCGGCCCCGGCACTGGCGGCCCCGGCGGCGCAGCAGGCGGCGATGAGCGAAGCCGTCTTGCGCCGGATGATGTCGAAGTAGACCTGCTCGGTGATGTCCAGCCGCCGCGCCTTTTCGATCTGCAGCAGTTCACCTTCGCTCATGGCCTCCACCGCCTTCGAGGTGATCCGCAGGAGGTCGATGCCATCGTGTTCCATGGAAATGAGCAGACCGCGGGAGAGCAGGTAGTCCCCGACAAGGACGGCGATCTTGGATTTCCAGAGGGCGTTGATCGACAGGAACCCCCTCCGCGTCTCAGCCGCGTCCACCACATCGTCGTGGACCAGCGTAGCCGTGTGGAGCAGCTCGATGAGGGTGGCGGCGATGTGGGTGCGCTCCCGGGTGCCCCCGCAAGCCGCAGCGGACAGGTATACCAGCAGCGGACGCATCTGCTTGCCGCGGCTGCGCACGATGTAGCGGGTGATGTGGTCCAACAGGGGCACCGAGGTGCGCATGGCTTCCTTGAAGTGCCCCTGGAATTCCCGCATTTCGCGGTCCACGGGTTGCCGGATGGTGGCGAGGTCGGCCATGGTGCGAAGTTACCTTCCCGCCCCTCTCCCGTGGTCAGGTGGGGTCATGGGTGTATTTTGCGTCATGATTCTGTCGATGACCGGATACGGCAAGGCCGAGGCGCACATCGGGGCGCGCAAATACACGGTCGAATTGCGTTCCCTCAACGGCAAGGGCCTGGACCTCTCGGTCCGAATGCCACCTCAGTTCAGGGAGAAGGAGATGCCCCTCCGCAAGGAGCTGGGCCAGGTGGTGGGCCGGGGCAAGTCCGATTTCTTCATCCACTTCGAATCCGACGCCGGGGATGTTCGGCACCAGGTCAATGCCGGACTCGTGCAGCACTACGTGGACCAGCTTTCCCCCGTTTTCGAACAGAACGGCGTGCCGGCTTCCCATGTGGAGGGCCAGGTTCAGAAATTGACCTCGGCCCTGCGGTTTCCCGACGCCGTGAGCGCATCGCGGGACACCCTGGATGAGGAGGAATGGACGGGCATGCTGGACCTGGTGCGCGAAGCCTGCAAGGGATTCACCGCCTACCGCACGCAGGAGGGGGCCATCCTCGAGACCGATTTCCGCGAGCGCATAGGGAGGATTGAACAGCTGCGCCGGGAGCTGGCCCCGTTGCTCGAGGCCCGAACGCAGCGCGTGCGCTCGAGGCTGAAGGAACACCTGGAGGCCGACCTGCCACGGGACAGGGTCGATGAGAACCGCTACGAGCACGAGCTCATCTTCTACCTCGAAAAGCTCGACGTGACCGAGGAGCTGGTGCGGCTCGAGGCCAACTGCGGTTATTTCCTCGAGATGCTCGACGGAGACAGCGGCCAGGGAAAGAAACTCGGGTTCATCAGCCAAGAGATCGGAAGGGAAATCAACACCTTGGGAAGCAAGAGCCAGGATGCGGCCATGCAGCGCATCGTCGTCCAGATGAAGGACGAGCTCGAGAAGATCAAGGAACAGGTGCTCAACATATTGTGATCGACAACCCCATCAAGCAGGAAGCAGTGTCCGAAGCGGAACATGCAGCGCACGAAATGAGGGCCATGGCCTTTTCGGCACCATCCGGTGCAGGAAAGACGACCCTGGTTCGGCGGCTCATGGAGCAGCGGGATGACCTGGCGTTCAGCATTTCCGCAACCAACCGCCCCATCCGGGGCTCAGAGGTCGATGGCGAGGACTACCACTTCTTCTCCACCGAGGCCTTCCAGACCAAGGTCGAGGCGGGTGATTTCCTCGAGTGGGAGGAGGTCTATCCGGGCCGATTCTACGGAACGCTCAAATCCGAAGTGGAACGCCATTGGAAGGCCGGTCGCCATATCCTGTTCGACGTCGATGTGGAAGGTGGCCTGAGGCTCAAGGACCTGTTGGGCGACCAACTGCTCGCCGTTTTCGTCCGCCCGCCTTCGCTCGAAGTGTTGGCATCCCGCCTGCGGGCCCGGGGCACGGATTCCGAGGCGGACATTGCCCGCCGTTTGGCCAAGGCCGAGTCCGAAATGCAGCGCGCTTCGGGGTTCGACATCGAGCTGGTCAACGACAATCTGGACCGGGCGACCACTGAATTGATCGATCGCGCCGCGTCCTTCCTCGGGGGGTCAACCACTTCCGAATGACGGTCGGGCTCTATTTCGGCTCGTTCAACCCCATCCATACGGGCCACCTCATCATCGGCCAGCACATGCTCACCCACCATGGCCTCGATGAGGTCTGGTTTGTCGTGACCCCCCACAACCCCATGAAGTCGACCGAGGCGTTGGCTCCGGAGGCGGACAGGTTGGAGATGGTCAAGCGGGTGGTGGCCGACAACGACGGGCTCAGGGCGGAAGACGTCGAATTCGGCCTGCCCCGCCCCAACTATACCGCACACACGATGGACTTCCTGCGCAGGCGCCACCCGGACACGGAATTCCGCATCATCATCGGTCAGGACAACCTCCGCACCCTCCAGCAGTGGGCGCGGTGGCGGGAGCTGGTCGACGGGTATGGATTCCTCGTCTACCCCCGTGCTCCGGAGGACGGCAGCCCGGACAATCCTGAAGGCACCGTGGCCCCGGATGGCGACCGCATCGTCATGAGTCCGGCCCCAATCATCAGCATCAGCAGCACCTACCTGCGGACGGCATTGTCCAAAGGTCACAGCGCACGCTACCTGTTACCCGATGCTGCCGCGGACTACATCAGGGAAAAAGGCCTCTACGCCTTCGCTCCCCAGGACTGACGGCCCGGGCGGGCAGAATCACGTGTTGTTGAACGCATTCATGGTGCGCTGAAGCCCCACGAAGGCGAATGACCGCGCCAGCGCGACCGTCTTGTCCAGGCGTTCCACCAGGGCTTCCTCCTCCGCCTCCGAGAATTTCCCGAGCACGTGGTCAACCTGCCGTCCCGGTCCGAAATCGGCGCCGACACCGAACCGCAGGCGGGGATAGGCTGCCGTTCCCAGCACGGCCTGTATGTCCTTGAGTCCATTGTGGCCCCCGTCACTGCCCTTTGCCCGGATCCGCAAGGTGCCGAAGGGCAGGTTGATGTCGTCGGTCAGCACCATCACCCGGTCGAGGGGCACTTTCTCGGTGTCCATCCAATAGCGCACGGCCTTCCCACTCAGGTTCATGAACGTGGTCGGCTTGACGAGCACCAGTTGGCGCCCCTTGTGCTTGCAGCACGCGACGTCGCCCAGCCGGTCCGGAGCGAAGGACGCTCCGGACGCGGCGGCGATCGCGTCGAGGATCATGAAGCCAATGTTGTGGCGCGTCCGGACGTAATCGGATCCCGGATTGCCGAGTCCGACCAACAGGAATTTCATCCGAGATGGTAGACGGCGGGATTACTCCTCGCCGCCGGCTGCTGCCTCTTCGCCTTCTGCGACTTCAGCACCTTCCTCGCCCTCGCCCTCACCTGCAGCAGCAGACATGGCAGCACGGGTACGGCGCACGCCGAGCACAACAGCGGATTCGTTCAACGGCACGGAGAAACCTTCGAAGCTCAGGCCACCCACGCGGAGGGAGTCACCAATGTCAAGGCTGCTGATGTCCACAGACACGTCCTCCGGAATCTGGTCGGCGAGGCCGACGACCGGCAGGCGGCGGTAAACGATGTGCAAGCGGCCACCGTTCCGGACACCAACGCTGGTTCCCGTCGTGCGCACGGGCAGCTTCACCCGGATGGCCTTGTCCGCGAAGACCTGCAGGAGGTCGATGTGCACGATGTGGTCGGTGACCGGGTGGAACTGGATGTCCTGCACGACGCAGTCGTACGTGGTACCACCGACTTCGAAGTTCAGTCGGTAAGTTTCGGGGGTAAAGACCAGCTTGTTCAGCTGGACCTCGTTCACGTGGAAGTGAACCTGCTCGGAGCCGCCATACAGCACGCCGGGAACCTGTCCCTTGGCACGCAGTTCGGCTGCATCCTTCTTCCCTACGCCCTCTCTCGGAGAGCCGCTCAATGAAGCAGTTTTCATGGTGTTGTATTAGGTGATGAGAAAATGCGAACTGATGGATTCGTTCTGGACCAGACAACGGATGACCGTTGCAAACAGGTCGGAACAATCGAGTACGGTGATCTTGTCGGTGGGCTTGTCGCCGCGTAGCGGAATGCTGTCGGTGACGACGAGCTCGGTCAGGGAGCTGGCCTCGATGCGCTCGTAGGCCGGCCCGGAAAGGACGGCATGGGTGCAGACGGCACGCACGCTGTTGGCGCCGTGCTCCTTCATCATGTCGGCTGCCTTGGTCAGGGTGCCGCCCGTATCGCAGATGTCGTCCACGAGCACCACGTCCTTGCCCTCCACGTCACCGATGACGCGCATGCTGGCGACCTGGTTGGCCACTTTGCGCTGCTTGTAGCAGATGGCCATGTCCACGCCGAGGTATTTGGCAAAGGCGTTGGCGCGCTTCGTTCCCCCCGTATCGGGCGTGGCGATGAGCAGGTTGTCGAGCCCGAGGCCTTCGAGGTAGGGCAGGAAGATGGCCGAGCCATAGATGTGGTCCACCGGCACCTCGAAGAAGCCCTGGATCTGGTCGGCGTGGAGGTCCATCGTGATGACCCTGTCCACCCCTGCCGCCGTCAGCATGTTGGCGATGAGCTTGGCGCCGATGGCCACCCGCGGGGCGTCCTTACGGTCCTGCCGGGCAAACCCGAAATAGGGGATGACCGCCACGATGCGCTTGGCGGAAGCCCGCTTGGCCGCGTCGATGAGCATCAGCAGCTCCATCAGGTTGTCGGACGGCGGGAACGTGCTTTGCACGATGACCACCTCCTTGCCGCGGACCGTCTCCTCGATGCTCACGCGGAACTCACCGTCACTGAAGACAGTGTGCTTGGTGGAGCACAGGGGAATGCCATATCCCATGGCGATGCGGGCACCGAGTTCCTTGGACGCCGAGCCGGCGAGGATGCGCATGGGATGGTCTTGCATGGCGTGATTCAAGGGCGCAAAGATAGTTCGGAGGCCGATGCGCCTGACACACCTGTAATTTTGGCGCATGCGTTCACGAAGAACGGTCATCCTGGTTTTGGGCATGGGCTCCCTCCTGATGGGGCTCCTTGCCTTGCAGTTCGGCTGGATGCGGGCCTTGGTTGAAGCGCGCAGCGCCCTCTTTGATGAGCAGGCCCGGACGGCGCTTGTGGAGGTGCAGTCCATCCTCGCTCTGGCCAACGCGACGTTTCCACCGCCGCCCGAGGCGGGATTTGCGCCCACGTCCGGGCCGGCGGCCGACAGCCTGGCTGTCCTCCGTGCTGAGAACGCGCTGCAGCGGGAGTCCGCCATGGCCGTGGCCGACAGCTTGTTGACCATTGTCCTGCGCGACCGAGGCATCGATTTCGAATTCCGTTCCGCACTGTTGGACCGGTATGGCCGGCCCATCCAGCTGCAGGACGAGGATATGGACAGGCTGGAGCGCTTCCAGGAGGACGGGTACCGCATTCCGGCCGGAGATGCCGAGCGACTGGAAGATGTTCAATTGTATACCGTGTATTTCCCGCGGAAGCGACTGGCATTGGCCGGCGACATGTGGGTGGAGCTGACGGCCAACCTGCTCCTGATGATCGTGCTCGTCGTCTTTACGGTATACGCCGCCAATGGTCTGCGCAAGGCCGAGCGACTGAACCGCCTGAAGAGCGACCTGATCAACAACATGACCCACGAGCTCAAGACCCCCATCTCGACCATCGGTCTGGCGGGCGAGGCCCTGCTCGACGAGGAAATGTCAGCGGATCCGGAGAACCTGCGGTATTACGTGCAGCTGATTCGCTCCGAGAACAAGCGCCTCGGTTTGCTGGTGGAGAACGTCCTGCGTGCCGCCATGCTCGACCAGGGCGAACTCGAGCTGTTCCGGCAACCGATCAACTTCCACGACCTGTTGAAGGAGGTACTGCGGAACCAGGCCATCCACATCAAAAAGCAAGGCGGAAGCACATCGAACGAACTCACGGCGTCCAATCCCATCGTCGAGGGCGACAGGACCCACCTCACCAATGTGGTCTTCAACCTCGTGGACAACGCCATCAAGTACGGCGGGAGTGATCCTCACCTCACGGTCAGGTCATGGAATGAGGGCGGCGAGTTGCACGTTGCCTTCCAGGACGATGGCATCGGAATCCCCCGGGAGCATTTAGGCAAGGTTTTTGATAAACTCTATCGCGTACCTACCGGAAACGTGCACGACGTGAAGGGATTCGGACTCGGTTTGAGCTATGTCCAGGCGGTCATGCAGCAACATGGCGCCGAAATAAACGTTGTGAGTACAGCCGGCAAGGGCAGCACGTTCACATTGGTTTTCCCCCAACAAGACACAACGTCATGAAACAACAGCTCGATATTCTCCTCTGCGAAGACGACCCCAACCTGGGCAAGCTGCTCAGTGATTTCCTCAATCGGAAGGGCTACAATACGACCTGGGCACAGGACGGTGCGGATGGCGTCAGGAAGTTCAGGGTCGGTTCCTATGACTTTGTCATCCTCGACGTCATGATGCCCGTGAAGGACGGCTACCAGGTGGCCGAGGAAATCAGAGGGCTGAACAGGCATGTGCCCATCCTTTTCCTGACCGCCAAGAGCCAGCGTGAGGACACCCTGCAGGGCTTCAAGGTCGGAGCGGACGACTACATGACGAAGCCCTTCTCCATGGATGAGCTCGAAGCGCGCATCGAAGCCATCCTGCGCCGGTCCTCTGCACTGCCTGAAGACACGGAGGAGGTGGGCGAGATGACCATCGGCCGCTACACCTACGATTACAACCGACAGGAACTGAGGCTGGGAGAGGATGCCCAGCGCCTGACGACCAAGGAGAACGAATTGCTTTTCCTGTTGGCCAAGGCCAAGAACGCCCTGTTGGAACGGGAGTATGCGCTCAATGCCATCTGGGGTGACGCGAACTACTTCAACGGACGCAGCATGGACGTCTACATTGCCAAGCTTCGGAAGCACCTGAAGGAGGACGCGCGCGTGGAGATCCTCAACGTCCACGGCAAGGGATTCAAGCTGATCGCCGACTGACCGCGGTCGCTCCTCCACAAATTGACGAACGGCTTCGGCCACCCCGTTTCGGAGGTTAACTTGGTTCCCCCGGTTCGGTTCGCATGATTCCCAAGGACACCGTTGACGCCATACTGCAGGCCACCATCATCGAGGAGGTGGTCGGAGAGTTCGTCCAGCTCAAGAAGAGCGGAACGAGCCTGCGCGGCATGAGCCCGTTCACCAACGAGAAGACGCCGTCCTTCTATGTGGTGCCCGGCAAGGGCATCTTCAAGGATTTCAGTTCCGGCAAGGGCGGCAGTGCCGTGACCTTCCTGATGGAACACGAGAAGCTTTCCTATCCGGAGGCCCTCAAATGGCTGGCAAGGAAGTACGGCATCGAAATCCAGGAGCGGGAACTTTCCCCCGAGGAGCTCGAGGAACAGACCGAACGGGAGAGCCTCTCCAACCTGGCGGCCTGGGCCCAGAAGTGGTTCACGGGGCAGATGAAGGAGACGGGTGAAGGCAAGAGTGTCGGCATCGGCTATTTCCGGAGCCGCGGCTTCACGGACGGCACCATGGAGGAATTCGCCCTCGGGTATTGCCCCGAACGTCCATGGGGTGAGGAGGGGGCGCTGGCTGAGGCGGCCAGGAAGGCGGGGTACAAGGAGAAGTGGCTGCTGGCCAGTGGTCTGTGCAAACAGCGTGACGATGGTCAGCTGTACGATTTCTACCGCGGGCGGGTCATTTTCCCCATCCGCGATGTGACCGGCCGGTTCATCGGCTTCGGGGGGCGTACCCTGAAGACGGACAAGAAGGTTCCCAAATACGTCAACAGTCCTGAGAGCCCGCTATACGATAAGTCGCGGGCGCTGTACGGCATCCACCTCGCCAGGAACGCCATCGTTCGCGAGGACCGCGCCATCCTGGTGGAAGGCTACACGGATGTCATGGCCATGCGCCAGTCGGGTGTGGAGCATGTCGTGGCGAGTTCAGGTACTGCACTGACAGTGGAACAGGTGCGCCTGCTGCGCAGGTTCAGCAAGCGCATGACCATGCTGTTCGACGGAGACCCGGCTGGGTTGAGGGCGGCGATCCGCGGTGTGGACATTGTCCTCGGAGAGGGCCTCGACGTGAAGATCGCCGTGCTGCCCGACGGAGAGGATCCGGACACGTTCGCCAAGCGGATGGGTCGGGAGGCGCTGATGGAGTGGCTGCAGGAAAACAGCCGCGACTTCATCCGCTTCAAGATCGACCTGCTCGATGAGGAGGCAGCCGATGACCCCATCAAACGCACCGAGCTGGTGCGCAGTGTGGTTCAGAGCATCGCCCATGTGCCGGACGAGCTGAAACGGACGGTCTATATCCAGGAAAGTGCTGGTCGGTTGGGCATGGACGCGGAGGACCTCCTCGCCGAATTGTCGCGCCAGGCGCGGTCGCGCCTGGAGAAAGAGGCCAAAGCCCCGCTTCCCGTTTTGGAGCAGGAGCGGCCGGGACCCATTGGAAAGCCCCGGTTGGTTGGCCGCGTGGGCCGCGCGGGAAGAGAGGAGGACCTGTTGCGGTTGTTGCTCCAATACGGTCAACAGAAGGTGACCCTCGATCTTCCTGAGGATGTCGTCCAGGCTGGCGAGGACGGGGAGCAGCCCACTGTCGAAGCCACATTGGCCGAAGTCATGATGCATGAGCTTGATACCATGGGCCTGGCCATCCGCCATCCCGTGGTGGACCAGGTGGTGGAGACCTATCGGGAGCGAATGAGCATGGGGGAGGTTCCAGGCGCGGAACACTGGAGCCAGGCCAGCCCCGAGGTGGCAGCCGTAACAGCGGACATCCTGGTCAGCGAGTACACCCTCAGCGAGAACTGGTACAATCGCCACCGCATCCTGCCCGAAACGGAGGACACAATGTTGCTCAAGGCACTGCAGGGCGCGTTGTACCGACTGCTTCTCGACGAGGCCCGGTCGGACGGTGCCCGCATCAACCGCAGGCTCGAGGAACTGGCAGAGGATCCGCAAACATCGGAGGATCCTATTCAGGAGGAGCGGGAACTGCTCAGCAGGAAAATCGCGGTCACCAAGCGGATCAGCCGCATTGCGGCCCATTTCGGCAGCACGGTATTGGGCCGCCTCGGAGAGGAGGACATGGCCGCACTCAGGGGTTGACCCCCGTCAATGCCGCTCGGTCCAGAAATCCAGCAGGGTAATGCGCGGTTGAAGCACGCCGCGGTAGCATTCGGTCTCCACCTTGAACACCACATCCATCCTGGCAGCCGATGCGAGGGCGTCGTACCTGTGGCCCAACCCGAATCCGACGGAGTACAGGGGGGAGGCACCATGCGGCATCTGCATGGCGATGCGGACGTGCCGGCCATCCTTGCCCACCTTCCGGGGCGGCATGGCCAACGAGACATCGCGAACGAGGAACACGGGTGCCGGCGCGCCCGGTCCGAAGGGCTCGAACCGACGCAATTCGAGCAACAGGTCTGGTGAGCATACGGCCAACGGCACCTCGAGGTCGAAGTAGCGGGGCTCGCGCTTGCTGATGGCCGCGAGCTCCTGGCCCACTGCCGTGTCCAGCGCCATCGCAAAAGCTTCAGCTTGTCCCGCTTTGACCGTGATGCCCGCGGCCATGGCATGTCCCCCGAACTGCTCGAGGTGTTCCGAGCAGCCCCGGATGAGTGCATGGATGTCCAGCCCTGGTGTGGAACGGGCGCTGCCCACAAGGACGCCATTGTCGTCGCTGATGACGACACTCGGTCTATAACGGTGTTCAATCAATCGGGTGGCCACGATGCCGATGACGCCGCGGTGCCATCCCTTGCCCCAGACGATGTTGATGTGCTTGAATTCGGTGCGCCGTTCGAGTTGCTCGATGGCGTCGCGGGTGGTGGTCTCGTCGTAGGATCGGCGAACCTGGTTCAACCGGTCGAGCTTGTCGGCGCGATCGTTGGCCTTGGCGTCCGACTTCTCCACGAGGAGCTTGACCGCCTCGGTGGCGCGGGCCATGCGCCCGGCGGCATTGATCCGCGGGCTGATGCGGGAGATGATGTCGCGCACCGTCAGGAAATCCGGAGAGCAATTGACCACCTGCAAAAGGGCGCGGATGCCCGGTCGCGTATTGTTTGAAATGGTCTTCAAACCGTGGTGGAGCAGAATGCGGTTTTCTCCCGTCACTTCGACCAGGTCGGAGGCGATGCTGAGGGCAACGAGGTCGAGTCCGTCATAGGCACTCATGGGGGAGAGGCCGATCCGTTCCGTCAGGGCCTGGGTCAGCTTGAAGGCCACACCGCAGCCGCTCAATTCCTTGAAGGGATAGGGGCATTCTGGGTGTTTCGGATTGAGGATGGCGAGCGCCTCCGGCATCGATTCTCCCGGCAAGTGGTGGTCACAAATGATGATGTCGATGCCCGCAGCACGGGCTTCCGCTACTTTTTCGGTGGCACGGATGCCACAGTCCAGCGTAATGATGATGCCGCAGCCCTGTTCAGAGGCGGACCGTATGCCTTGCGACGACAGGCCGTAGCCCTCGTTGTAGCGGTCGGGGATGTACGGGACGACGTCGAACCCATTGTTGCGCAGGAACTCGAGGATGAGGGAGACCGAAGTGGCGCCATCCACATCGTAGTCACCGTAAGCCATGATGCGTTCTCCTTTGCGCTGTGCCTGCATCAGGCGGTCCACGGCCACATTCATGTCCCGCATGGTGTACGGATCGTGCAGGTCGTCGAGGGATGGGAAGAAGAAGGCGGGTTGGTCATCATCCGCGATTCCCCTCAGGGAGAGCAACTGTGCAACCACTGCCGTTGCTGTGCCGTTATCGTCCCGGAGTTCGGCATCTGCCGAGCGCGGTGACCAATCGGCAGGAGGTATGTGGGGCTGGCGGGTCATTTCCTTGTCGCGCCTTACCCCGCCCAATTGCGGATTGGTGAGCATGGCACTGTGAATCGCCGCATACTCCTTTAATTTGCGCAGCTTGAAAGATACAACGATGACCTCGTTCCGCCTTCCCTCCATCCTGTTTGCTTCCATGGCCATCCTGGCTGCAATGGTGGTGACATCCTGTCTCAACGATGACAACCTCATCGGCCCGAATTGCTTTGATGGCATCCTGAACAATGGGGAGGAGCTCGTCGATTGCGGCGGTCCCATCTGCCAGCCCTGCGACCCCTGCGAGAATGGGGTCTGGGACCAGTTGCTGGGTGAGACCTGGGTAGATTGTGGCGGCGAGTGTGCCCCGTGCGACCCCAGTTTCAACGGCCAGTTGGATCCGGGCGAGACCGGTATCGATTGCGGTGGTGATACCGGTATCGACTGCGGTGAGCTTTGTGGTGACGGGTTGCTGAACGGGGAAGAGATCGACGTGGACTGCGGAGGCTCGGACTGCGAGCCCTGCCCGAGCTGCGAGGATGGTCTGATGAACGGAGAGGAAATCGGCGTCGACTGCGGTGGTCCCGACTGTGAGCCCTGCTCGACTGACGGGGACTGCACCAATGGCATCCTCGACGGGGAAGAGCTGTACATCGATTGTGGTGGTCCCGATTGCCCGGATTGCGATGGCAACATGGAATGGAAGGCCAATGGCACTGAGCTTGTCGCGGATTTCTTGACCTCTGCCGAGATGGACGGAACGACCCTGACGATAGAGGGCGCCTCGGTGACGGGGGATGCCATTTCGATGACGCTTCCGGAGCCCTTCGCAGGGTGGGTAGCGGGCGCCCAGATTGTTCTGAATGAGTCCAGCGAGGGTGAGTGCAGCTACATCGGAGGTGGTGCACAAACGTTCACGTCCACATTGCCCGGCGCCAACTTCACCGTGGAAATCATCTACGTGCTGCCCGAGAGCGGCGGCGTGGTCGTCGGCACCTTTGGAGGCAGCCTGATCGGCAGTGACGGTACCGGCGGTATTTCCATCACGCAGGGCACCTTCCAGTTGGTGGTCA
Source organism: uncultured Flavobacteriales bacterium (assembly GCA_937996585.1). GTDB lineage: Bacteria > Bacteroidota > Bacteroidia > Flavobacteriales_D > Sanyastnellaceae > UBA8752. Next base: position 1,523 of record CALKUW010000147.1, on the reverse strand, counting down.
ACTGATCATTCGTCCAACAGGTCGTACAGGCTGCCCAGCTTCGGGCTGAGTACGACTTCGATACGCCGGTTGCGGTCTCGGTTGCCGGGATCGCGCGGGTGGTATTCACTGCGCCCGGCCGCGGTCAATAACTGCGGTTGCAGGCTGCTCGATGACGACAGGACTTCGACGACGGCGGTGGCGCGCAGGACACTCAATTCCCAGTTGTTCCGCGGAGAGGTGGCCGAATTGAAGGCGACGTCATCGGTGTGGCCCTCCACGACGATCTCGAACCCATCCTCTCCCTCGATGGCCTTGGCCAGGTCGGACAGCGCCTCCCTTCCCTCGGGGTCGATGGCGGTGCTGCCTGAGGCGAACAGCAGCTTGGACGAGAGCCGCACGTAGACCTTGCCGTCCCGTTCCTCGACCTCGAGGCCCTTGTTCCGGAAAGCGAACAGGGCGTCGGAAAGGCGCGCCTTCAAGGCGGCACCGGCCGCCTTCTGGGCATCGAGCATGCGGCTGAGTTCGGCGACCTTGGCCTCCCGGGCGCGCAGGTCCTTTTCAAGGGCATGGAGGCTGTCCTGCTGGAACTGCAGGTCGGCACGAATGCGCTGCAGCTCGGCGAGCAGGGCCGATTGTTCCGCGCCATCCGCCCGCCGTTTGCCCTCCAGGGTCTCGGTCAGCATGGCATTCAGGCTTTCCAGTTCATCGTTGCGCAGGCCGCATTGGCGCAGCCGGGTGCCGAGGTCTGAAGTGTCGGCCTTCAGTGCAGCTGACCTCCGGCCTTCCTCCCGGAGGAGCCCGTCCTTTTCGGCTACGGCCAGCCGCAGGGCTTGCACCTGTTCCGTGAGCTCCGATGCACTCCGGTCCAGGGCATCGCGGTCATCGCGCACTTCGGTGAATTGGCTCATGGGCACGCAGCCACCGAGCATCAAGGTCATGGCGAAGGAGGCTTGGAGAAGGGCGCGGACATTCATGCACCCAATTTGATGCGCCCCACGCCTATTCTGCGGGGCAGGTCAAGGCCGAACGGAACAACGCCTTGTGGATTGCTAGCGCTGCCGAGTCAGAGCTTCACGCAGACATTCTGCGGCTCGGTGAAGAAGTTCATGGAGTGGTAGCCGCCTTCCCTTCCCACACCCGAGTGCCGGGTACCACCGAATGGGGTACGCAGGTCGCGTACGAGCCAGCAGTTGAGCCAAACCATGCCCGTATCGATTCCCGCGGCTACGCGATGGGCCCGCTGCAGGTCTCGGGTCCAGACCGAAGCAGACAGGCCGTATTTGGTGGCATTCACCAGCCCAAGGGCTTCCTGTTCGTCGGAGAAGGGCTGCAGGGTTGCGACCGGCCCGAAAATCTCCTCCCTGTTCGTGATGCAGTCGTGCCCTAGCCCTTCGATGAGTGTGGGTTGCACGAAGAAGCCGCCCTTGAGGCGCGGCTCGCCGGGTTGGTGGCGACCACCGCCGCAGAGGATGCGGCCACCCTCTCCTCGGGCCGTATCAATGGCGGCGAGGACCTTGTCGCGGTGTGCGCGGGAGACCACC
>CALKUW010000146.1 GCA_937996585.1 uncultured Flavobacteriales bacterium | reverse complement strand
GAGGCAGCGGCGAATGAAACCGATATGCTGGAGATCAGCATCAAGGAATACGCAGCATGAAGACCGCACAGAAGATCCTGTTGCCCACCTTCGCCGCCGTGGTCCTGACGGCGTGTGTGACGGATGCCAACAGCCCCGGCCTCGAGTACATGCCCGATATGTACCGCAGCCCGGCCGTGGAAGCCTATGTCGATTATGGCCAGGAGCCCTACGAGGTGGGCGAGGAGGTGGCCCGCGCCCAGCGGAACACCCCTTCCAGCCGCAAGCCCGTTCCCGGTACGATCCCGTTCCGCGGAGAGGATGAGCTGGCTTTCGCGTTGCCCTACCCCTACGCGCAGACCCCTGAGGAATACGAGCGCGCCGGTGTGGAACTGACCAGCCCGCTGGTGACGAACCAGGCGAACATCGAAGCCGGACAGCGCGTCTACGAGGCCATGTGCACGCAGTGCCACGGCGTCGAGGGCAAAGGCGACGGTGCGCTGAGCACCAACGGCCACATCGCTGGAATTCCCAGCTACGCCGATAAGCTCAAGGACCTACCCGAGGGCAAGATGTACCACACCCTGACATGGGGCAAGGGCCTGATGGGCTCGCATGCCAGTCAGCTCAGCCAGCGCCAGCGCTGGGAGGTCATCGAGTACATCAAGGTGCTCCAGAACGGAGGTGAGATGCCCGAGTTCGATGAGAACGGCATGCCGGTTCCCGCCGGCGAGGTCGAGCAAGAAGAATCCAAGCCCGCCGCTCCCGCCGCACCCGCCGGCATGGAGGGCATGGCCATGAACGCACAACACTGAGCACCATGGATACGATGAACTTCCGTTTCGAGGGCCGCGCCAAGACCCTGACCTATGTCCTGATGGGCATCGGACTGGTGGCTTTGGTGTCGGGTTTCCTGTTTGATGACAGCCATGGGCACCAGCGTTTCTGGGCCAACATGCTCGTCAACGGTTTCTTCTTCTTCTCGCTGGCCCTCGGTGCCCTGTTCTTCTATGCATTGCAGTATGCTACGGAGAGCGGTTGGAGTGCGGTGCTGAAGCGCCTGTTCGAAGCCATCTATGGGTTCCTGCCCTATGGCGCAGGGATGATCCTGATCGTGCTCCTCGCCGGTCAGTTCCACCTGCACCACCTCTACCACTGGATGGACAGCACGCTGTACTACGAGTACATGCTGCCCGACGGCTCCTACTCCCACGAGATGGTGGAGGGTGCCGTGGCCAACCCCAACTTCGACCACATCATCGCCAACAAGAGCGCCTACCTCAACGGTGGCTTCTTCTGGTTGCGCACGCTGGTCTATCTGGGCACCTTCCTGTTGTTCGCCCGCATGTTCCGCAAGTGGAGCCTGGCGGAGGACGAGGTGGGCGGCACCGATCTGCACTACAAGATGTACCGCCGCGGGGCCCTGTTCCTCGTGTTCTTCGCGGTCTTCAGCTCGACCCTTTCATGGGACTGGATCATGTCCATCGATACGCACTGGTTCTCCACGCTGTTCGGCTGGTACATCTTCAGCGGCATGTGGGTGAGCATGCTCATCTTCGCCACCGTCACGCTGACCTGGCTCCGCTCCATCGGCTACTTCCAGGAGGTCAACGAGAGCCACATGCATGACATGGCCAAGTGGGTCTTCGCCATCAGCATGTTGTGGAGTTACCTCTGGTTCTCGCAGTTCATGCTGATCTGGTACTCCAACATCCCGGAGGAGGTGACCTACTACATCGCCCGGATGTTCACCCAGTACAAGGTGCCGTTCATCGCGATGTTCTTCGTGAATTTCGCGATTCCGTTCTACGTCCTGGTGGCCCGCGATGCCAAGCGGAACCCCAAATTCCTCATTCCGGTCTCGTTTTTGATTTTTTGCGGGCACTACACGGACGTGTATTTGCTCGTCGTACCCGGAACGCTGCACGACCACGCGCATTTTGGGTTCTTTGAATGGGGAACTTTCCTTGGGTTCCTCGGATTGTTCATCCACGTGACGCTCCGGAGGCTGGCATCAGCCCCACTGATCGCGGTGAACCATCCGTACCTCGAGGAGTCCAAAGCCCTTCACTATTGACACATCACTGAGGCACCATGCAATTGCTCATCCTCCTTGTCGTCATCGTCGGCATCGTTGCCATCGGGCAGCTGGCGAAAGTCTACGAACTCTCCTCCCGGCTTTCCGGTCGGCGCGAGGAAGACATCTCCCATGCCGATACCCGGATGAACGCCAACCTCTGGTTGGTCTTCATGGTGGCGTTCTTCGCTGCTACGGCCTACCTGTACTGGGCTTACGGTGATTATGCTCCGCCCCCTGCCTCCGAGCACGGTGTGGCGCTCGATTGGCTCATGAGCTTCAATATCTGGATCATCACGGTGGTCTTCGTGCTCGTGAACACGCTCCTGTTCTACTTCGCATGGAAGTATGCGTACGACAAGGACCGCAGGGCGACCTTCTTCCCCCACGATAACCGCCTCGAGTTGATCTGGACGGTGATTCCGTCCATCGTGTTGGCGGTCATCATCATCTACGGTTTGCAGACCTGGAACGCGATGACCGGTGACGTCGCTGCGGACGCTCTGCGGGTTGAGGTCTACTCCAAGCAGTTCGACTGGACGGC
>CALKUW010000145.1 GCA_937996585.1 uncultured Flavobacteriales bacterium | reverse complement strand
GGCATGGCCAAGGTGGGGCTTTCGCAGAACCACCTGCGGAATGCCTTCGCCGGGTTTGCCCTGTTCACCTACATCCTGGGCAACAGGCCCGAGGCCATCACGGCATGGTTGGAAAGCTTTCCGGGCATCCTGGCCCCCATCATCGGGATGGCCATGGTGCTGCTCATCCTGCCGGGCATCTTGTTGTTCCTGGTGTCCGGGGTGGTGGTCTCCGTCGTGACCGCCTTCCTCCGCTATTTCAACCTCAAAAGTTCCATTGGAGAGGAAGGGCTCCATGCGGAGATGGGATTGCTTCGGCGCAACACGTTCCAGGTGCCCTTTGCGCGCATCCACCTGACCATCTGGCGCAGCAATTGGATCAGGCGGAAGTTGGGATTCGAGACTTTGGAGGTGCGCCAGGCACAGGCCCAGAGCGGCACGGTGGGTGGGGTCAGGGTGATGCTTCCCGCCATGGAGCCGCAGCACCGCGAGGTATTGGAGGAGGTGCTGTATCCGGACCTTGGCTCGGCACCCCTGCAGGAGCTGAGTCCCGCCCGACGGTTGCGGTGGCTGCTCTGGCTGGTGGCCGCCTTGCCATGTCTCCTGTTGTGGTTGAACATGTCGCCATGGGCTGCCGGGGTGTGTTCTGCACTCTGGATTACATTGACGGGGTGGACAACCCGTAGGCGCTATGAATCCCTGCGGATGAAGGTCTTCGCCGATACGGTGGTCATCGAGAAGGGGTGGTTCTGGCGCCGGCGCATCCTGCTGAAGATGTCGCAGCTGCAAGGCGTGGAGTGGCAGCGCCACATCTTCCTCGAGCGGAGGTCCATCGGCCACCTCGTGTTCCACACGGCCGCTGGTGCCCGCAGGTTCACCTACCTGACCCGTACATCGGGTGAGGCCTTGCGCGATTTCGCCCTCAATCAGCACCACTCACGCAGCACCCGCGCCTGATGCCATAGGCCGGCAAGCAACCATGACCGACTTCAGGTCGTATTTTCCCCGAACCTGTGGGGAAGAACACCTTGACTGATAAACTGGCATCGGCTGTAGCCGCGTTGCCCGTCACCAGCTTGGACGCGCTCGATGCCGTTCAATTGATGCGGCGGTTCGACACGAAATACGTGCTGCCCGAAACCTGGCTGCCGGACCTCTTCGAGACCATGGCTGCCCACGCGCACGTGCTCGAGGTGGCCGATCAGGTCGAGTGCCAATACGACAACCTGTATTTCGAGCTCCCCGGCGAGCAATTCCTCCAGGACCACCTGAGGGGCAAGGCCCGCCGGATGAAGGTCCGCGCCAGGACTTATGGAAGTAACGGCCTGACCTTCCTCGAGGTGAAGGAACGGGTGCCGGGTGGCAGGACGGACAAACACAGGTTGCCTTGTCCTGGTGGTGTCAGCGCGGAGTTGACCGCGGAGCAAATCGACTTTCTGGCCGGGCACCTCGACGACCCGCGCGCATTGGAGGCCAGGCTCAACGGCGCCTTCCATCGAACGACCCTCGTAGACTTCAATCGGAAAGAACGTGTCACCATCGACCGCGGGCTCGAGGCCGGGCTGGTGGGTGAAACCATGACACCGCTGCTCAAAGGATTGGCCGTCATCGAGATCAAGCAACCGCGTCCGGACCGTTACACCCCGCTGCAGAAATGGCTGCGTGGCATCACGGACCGAAAAGGGGCCATCGGCCGCTCAACCCGCATGAGCAAATACACCATGGCCCGCCTCGATCGCGACCCGGACATCGCCGGACGCGCGTACCTTGCGACCTATCGGAGGCTCCAGGACGCGCAATCCTGGGCCGGGGACCTGCAAGCCTGAACCGCACATGACCGAGATCGCCCTGCATTTCGCAGCCAATTTGATTTCCTGCTGGATCATCGTCCGGATGATTTACCAGTCCAAGGCCAAGCGCCGGGACTTCGTGTTCACCTTCACCATGGTGAGCGCCTCCGTATTCCTGCTATGCCGCATGCTGAGCGGGGTGGAGCTCGACCTCGCCTTCGCCCTCGGGCTGTTCGCCATCTTCGGCATCATCCGGTACCGCACCAACCCGGTGCCCATACGCGAGATGACCTACCTGTTCCTGGTCATCGCCATGGCCGTCATGAACGCCTTGGCTCCGCTGTCGATGGAGCTGCTCGATGTGGGCATCGGCAATGTTCTCCTTTGGGCCCTTGCCTTCGTGTTGGAACGTCTGCTCTTCGTGGAACACCTCGTGACCAAGCGTGTCGTCTACGACCGCGTGGAGCTGCTGCAGGAAGGGCGCCGTGAGGAATTGATCGAGGACCTCGGCAAGCGCATCGGGGAGAAGGTGGAACGGATGGAGATCGGCAACGTGGACCTGCTGCGTGAGACCGCCGTGATCAAGGTCTCCTACCGCGGAGAGGACCATTCGGAACACATCGACCCCACCGACGGCATCTGATGCGGACCCTCGCATGTTTCTTGATGGTCCTCTGTGTCCTGACGGCATCGGGGCAGGTCATCAATCCACCCGATCAGGACACCACGGAGTGGCGCGGCTGGACCGGCTTGCAATTGTCGTGGCGACCGCTGCGGACGGTTACGATGTCTGCCCAGCACCAATGGCGGTGGAACGAGGACTTCAGCCGTTTCGACCGGCGGCTCCAACAATTCGAGTTGGAATGGAATCCCGAAGGACATGCGGTCATCGATGCGCAAAGCCTGACGGTCGGTCTGCGCCACAGCACCCGTCCGGACAACCGGGGCGACATCCAGGGGGTCGACAAGTTGCTCCGTTGGCAGGTGGAGCACGGCGCCGCGTTCGATGCAGGCCGTTGGAGCTTCAAGACCCGCTTGCGTTGCCAACAGCAAACCGCCTTGGCCCTGAAGGGGGACGGGGATACGGAGTCCTATGGGAAGCGCAGGACATGGCGGTTCAAAGGCACCGCCAGCTACAACATCAAGGGGTGGAAATGGGATCCGTCATTTTCGGTGGAGCGTTTCATCGACCGCGTCCCCGAAGGCTGGCAACCCGATGGCGCCTGGCGGTTCCGATTGGCCACCGGCCGCAAGCTGGCCAAAAGGCAAAAGCTGAACATCTTCATCCAGCGGGACGCCGTGGGACGGTACAACCCGGCCGGTCCCGGTGTTTCCCTTTCGGAAATCGGAGCGGGGATCGGTGACCTTCGGATGCTCGGCGCGACCGAGTGGACAGCAGGCTTGATGTACCGTTACCGGATCAAGTCCCCAAAACGTAAGGGCAAGGACTGAGCCTGACGGGGTCAGCGCACGCGCAGGACGGCCGTGCCGGATTGAATGACGACCACACCGCCGGGTGAAGCGAGGGGCCAGGCCATGTTCACCTGACCGGCAGGCAGCCATTCCTGCTGCGACTGCACCATTCGGCCTGTGGCATCGTAGGCCGCCCATTCCACCATTCGACCCGAAGGCAGGTTCAGGACAAGCCGGTCGCCCTGGTGCACCGCGGACCATTCCTGTGGCTCTTCGATGCTGTTGATGGGGTCACCGAAACTGTGGAAGGTCACTTCATTACTACCGGAATTGGCGACGCCGAGGATGTCGGCACCCTCATCGTAGCTGATGTCGGCGGGACTGGACAGGCCGTCGGCCGCGGTCAATACGATTTCGGCATCCGAAAAGTCACTGTTGTATCGAACCACCCGCGTCGGCGACCATGAGCTGATGTAGTATTGCCCATTGCCATCGCGGTCGATGCCATCGAGGTTGCCGAGCCCGGTGCCGTCCACCAGTGTGCTGACTTCTCCACTTTCCAGGTCGATGGCGAGGATGTCGGCGTCATTGCCCCAGCACACGACGATGGCGCGGTTGTTGGCCTCATCGATGACGACGCCGTTGGGTGTGATACCAAGGTTGCCCGTGAGCTGCATGTGCGTCATGGCGGCTGGGTCGGCTGCATTCACGGAATACAAGCGTCCACCCGAGAAGTCGCTCACGACCAACATACCGGCGCTGTTGTTGCCCATGCCGTTCAGGAATCCGACGTTGGGAATGGCGAGGGAGCCGAGCAGGGTGGCATCGTCCAGGTCGTAGGCCCGGATGACGTTCTGGCCGATGGCGTATAGCACACCGTTCATCACCTCCATGCCGTGCGATGCCTCGGCCTCACCGAAGAAGCCCCAGGTTTCGCCGAGGTCTTCCGTGACGAGGAGGCTGCTGCCATTGCTGACGAACCAGCGGTCGCCTTGCGGATCGTACTCCGCCGCTTCAATGTTGGAAGGCGTCTGTGCCAGGACAACCGGCGAGCAGACCAACGCCATCAAAGCGAAACGCGCCGGGAGGGAGATGAGCCACTTCATTCGCAGGGGGATCCGTAGTCGGCGAGGAAGATGAGCGCGTCGCCGACATCCACCTGGTCGTTGCCGTCCAGGTCGGCGATGCCACAATCCGACATGCATCCGAATTCTGCCAGGATGAGCAACAGGTCAGGTGCTCCGATGTGGCCGTTGCCGTCGAGGTCGGCGGGACAGACCGCCTCATCGAGGGTGAACTGCACATACTCCACGAAGCTGTACCGCTTAATGTTGAGTGCGCGGTCCCGGATGGCGATGGCGGAAATGCCCCAGGTCCCCGGAATGGAGCCGGCAGGAAGGAATGTGCTCAGCGTGACCGTCTGCCATTCGTTGGCCCCGGCCGGCGGGTAGACGTCGTAGTAGAAGTTGGCGCCGCCCAGTTCCTCCCATCCATCGAAATGGAACTCTTCACCGATGGGATTGCGCACGGTGTAGGTGATGTGCTTGACTCCGGAGGTGAAGTCGTCGAACTCCGAGGTATCCTGAAAGGCCAGCGTGAATTCCACGAGGGTTTCCCCGTTCGGAGCGTCTGGGTTGCTGGGCGTGGCCTGCACATTGAAGCTGTTCAGGTCCACCACCGGTGGCAGCATGTCGGGGTAGTCCGTTTCCATGTAGACGGAATCCCGGTCCTCGGCGAAGATGTGCACCCCGTCAGCGTTGCTGTAATTGGGGTCGCCGGTGAAGTAGATGAGGCTCGAATTGCCTGCCACATCGTCCGCGGCGGAAAAGTTGACCGTGTAATGACCGGTGGGGAAATAATGCGGTACCGGCAGCTCCATCCGGTGGTGCTTCACCTCTTCATACCCGTTGGACTCGAATTGGTTGGATTGGATGTCCATCGAGTAGCGGTGTCCATAATCCGGGTCGGTGGTGGGGAAGGAGACCCGGGTCAGACCGCGGCTCAGGGGAATCTTGTCCCAGGTGTCGAATTCCACCTGAACGCCGTCCACCGTGGCTGGCCCATCGGAGCCGTCTCCAACAGGGATTCCGGTGATGGCTTCCATGACGAAAGTGTCGTCGAGGTACTCCGGGGGTGTGATGTCCTCGAGGGGGTTGTTGAGGAACAGGCGCAACCCGATGGTGGCGGGGCTCTCATAGCGGTCATTGCCGACCGCATCCCACAGGTGCAGTCCATCGAAGTTCCACCAGCCGGCCTTCATGTGCTTGTTGAGCGTGATCGTCCCGGTGAGCACGGAGTCCATGCTGCCGTTGGCGGGGCTGAGCCACATGTCGAAAATGGTGCCCACCGAGCTGACGAAGCGGACCTGACCGCTCGCTGCGCCGTCCTGCGCCGGATCATCGCTGTGCAGTTTGACGGTCAAGGTGAACTCCTTGTCCTCGTTGGGGTTGCCCACCACCTGGACATCGGTGCCCACGATCTTTCCAGGGTAGGTGTAGTCCGGGAACAGGTTGAACACTTCAAACGTCAGCTCTTCCGCGATGATGGCCACATAGCGTGCCCCGTGCATCACACGGTCGCGGATGAAGTCGTACTTGTCGGGAGCGTGCGTGAGCAGCACCTGCGGGTTGGAGATGTAATAGGCGATGCTTTCCGCCATGTCCTCATTGGGGTTCATGGCATGGGCGTAAGCACTGACGAATTCGGTGGTCAGGGTCGTGCTCCATCCGCTGGGCGCATTGGGGTCCTCGAACCATCCACCGAGCGCCGTCCAATCGTCCCGTAGATCGTCATCGAAGGTGTATTCCCACAGGAAGTGGGCCTTTTCGTGCAGGACGAGGCGGTGGATGAAGTCGATGCTGAAGTTGCTGAAGCCGCTCTCCATCCACTCAATGGTCTCCATCCCGGTCCAGGCGATGGCCGGAGCGGTGGGGTAGTAGGGGTTGGGTTGTCCATTGATGCGGCGCACCATGCGCGACAGGCCATCCTGCTTGCGCATGCCTGAGGGGAACTCCTCCAGCATGCCCATGATCTGCAGCTTTTCCCAGGCCGGGAAGGGCTGGAAATTGGTCTGCGTCTCGCTCATCAACGACTCCAGTTCAGGGCTGGGCACCATGAATTCGATGCCGTACCGATCGTCCGCGATCTGCGCGACCAATCCGGCATTGGCCCCGCCATCCGTGAGGTGGGAGAGGAGGGCCTTGAACAGGCGGCGGGAGAAGAACTGACCTTGGTCTCCGTCGAAGTTGACGACCAGCGGCTCCGCGTAGGTAAAGGCATCCTTGGACACGGTCACCACCTCGGTGCCGGCGATCTCCTGTACCATGTAGTCGCCATCGAGCATGTCTTCGGTCAGCCTCCAGACGGCGGTCACAGGGGTGCCGTTCTCATCGGCATTGACCCGCGGATAGGGCAATGAGCTGACGGTCTGGTGCAGCTTGAAGGCATCGTCCGGGGTCCAGGCAGCCTCGAGGTCGTCGAGGATGAAGCCGTACTGCTGGAAGAGCGTCTGCGCACTGAATCCCTGGGGAATCTCATAGGCCTCGCCGAGGACCTCGATGACCGGGGGATCCGCGGGAACGAACTCCGTCGCGTGTCCCGCAAAACTGCCGTCCTCT
>CALKUW010000144.1 GCA_937996585.1 uncultured Flavobacteriales bacterium | reverse complement strand
AGGAAGCCCGCCACGTTGGGGTCCTTCAAGGCCTCTTCCAGGGCGCCGAGGTCGTCGTAGGGGATGATCTCGAAGCCGGGGGTGAAGGGGCCGAATCCGCCCGTGGAATCCGGGTCGGTGGAGAAGCCGACGATGGTGGTCGTCCGGCCGTGGAAATTGTGCTCGCAGGTCAGGATCTTGGCCTGGCCGGCGGGGACGCCCTTGATGTCATAGGCCCACTTGCGCGCAATCTTGATGGCGGTCTCGACGGCTTCGGCGCCGGTGTTCATCGGAAGGACCTTGTCGTAGCCGAAGTACTCGGTGACGTACTTCTCGTAGGGGCCGAGTACGCTGTTATAGAAGGCGCGGGAGGTCAGCGTGAGTTTCTGGGCCTGCTCGGTCATGGCCCCCACGATGCGGGCGTGACCGTGTCCTTGGTTGACGGCGCTGTAGGCGCTCAGGAAATCGTAATACCGCTTGCCCTCGATGTCCCAGCAGTAGACGCCTTCAGCGCGGTCGAGTACGACCGGAAGGGGGTGGTAATTGTGGGCACCGTAGCGGTTTTCCATCTCCATGGCCTCTGCCGAGGAGGAGGGGCGGTGTGCGGGATTTCCGGTCATGCCCCGAAAATAAGGCTCAAGGGACGGTCAGAACCGGACCTGCAAGTCGTCGATGTAGACGTGGCCTTTCTCCTTGAATTGGAAGAAGACGTACGCAATGGACGAGAGACCCGAGGGATCTGCCTCGGTGGCCCAATGGAATGCACTGAAGGGAATGCGGCATTCCTGCCACTTTCCAAACCCTGTTCCGGGCAGGAGGTCTTGCGTCAGGAATACGGATGAGGTCGCGCCGTCGGCATCCGCCACGCCGACCTGGATGGGCAACGGGTCGTTCGGCCCCTGGTTGATTCCGATGTTCCGCAATTTGAAGACGATGAATGCCTGATCGGGTTGTATCGGTGCAGCCATGGGTTGCCATCCATTCCAGCTGAATCCCACGGTATTGGATGGAAACGATTTTCTTTTTCCGGAAAGCGCATTGGGAGAGAAATCCCATTCCATATCCAGGCCCCTGCTTTTGTTGCGTCCCCTTTTCTCCTTCACTTGAAAATGCCTTTCGGGAAATTCGCCCATGCCCCAGACACAATTCAGCTCTTCATCAAACAGGTTGAATCGATTGTTCACCGGTGCTTTGAGGGGGTTCCGCTTCAGCCACTTTTTCATGGTTTTGCGGGGAGCATGGGGAACCAGGATGAATTCGCCCAACAGGACATCACCGAAGTCGTCCATTTTCAGGTTCAGGGTGATGAGATTGGACCAATTCGTGCCCGAGCGGCCACGGTCAAAATCGGAAATCGGAATGTGGATGTCTTGCCACACGGTATCCGGAGGCCAGTATTCGGCGTGCCGCGGAGCGATGTGGGTCTCGCTGCAATGGCCGGACTCATCTTCCCATTGCAGTGACAAGGCGGCCACGGGACGGTTTGGTCTGCGGGTTCTCATCATGAAGTGCACGGCCCCGAGGTCCTCCACGGACGCCAGGTCATGAGGAGCTCCGTCTGGCCATGGCAAGCGGATACGATGATCGTGCGTGGGCCCTTTCCACCATTCCAGTTGCAGGACTTCTGTCCCTTGAGGGCCAAGTGGCTGCATGTATGCCCGATGGCCCGGGAATTGTCCGAAAAGGGGATTGTCTTCCCCCGGAGCGGGAGCAAAGGGAATGGAGTCCAGCAGTTCCAATTGGTCGGCGCTCAACTCCACGATGTCTCGCCCCCCGCTGCACGCATTCAGCAGCAGTGCTGCCAGAAAAACAAGCAGTACGGTGAATCCCTGGCCATGAGGTTCGAGGGGCCTGGGGAAGGCGAAGCGTGGGGTCATGCGCAAATGGCTCGATGCGAAGAAGCAGGAAAGGTAGGAACCTCCAGTTGGCCCGTCAATCGCAGGGAATGTTTCCCGGGTGATTGAAATTGACGGAGGTGCGATCGGTGCAATTGTCGATGTCATCGCACACCCCATCTGTATCCACGTCGACGATGCCACAGGCCCCGCAACACAGGTCGTAGCGCATGTACAGGGGGAATTCGACAGGTTCTTGACCGAAGGTGGTTCCGTCAGGGGCACTGGCCACGCCAGGACATCCTTCCGCATCATACACCCTGACCGTGTAGATTCCGGCCGGTATCATCGCCAATCCTTCCGGAAGTGGGAGGGTGACGTCTGGCGTTCCGTACAATCCAGTGAGCTGCAGAGTGGTGGCTTCGAAATCAGAGGTTGGGACAAAGGGAATGCTGCCCGCGTCGAGGACCAGGTTGATCTGTCCATTCGAAACCGTCCTGCCGGTGGCAGAGGCGACCATTTCCACCCCTCCGAACAGGGGAGCGGTGTCACACAGGCCCCGGCAGGCTTCATTGGCAGGGTCGGCATAGTTGTTCGCTGTGGTGTCGGAGCACTGGTCGGCTCCATCGCAAATGCCGTCACCATCCAAATCGGGCCCGTCATCACCTGTATTGAAGGATCCGGAGGAACAATCGTCGCAGCCGTCCTCATCGGAATCGATGCAGACGAAGGGGTCATTGTCATCGCTGTCGTATTGGGCACAGATTCCATCGCTGTCATTGTCTTGGGCGCAGGCGAACCCGTCACAATCGACTCCGACGGGAGCATAGTAGCATGACCCGTCATTTTCTGTAGCCCAGTCGTCATAGTTGCATGCGGCTGGCACAGTGCATCCCTTGAGGTCGTCACAGGTGTACACATCGAAGAACAGGTCGTTCCCGGAGGCGGTTTCATCAGAAGATGTGAACGAGGCACCACCGGCATAAGTGTCGCTTGCATGGCGTGGAACGGACCACCCTGCCCCGATCAGGATGATGGCATATTCCGTGCCTGCTTGGAGCAGCTCGGGAGCATCCCATTCCAGAAAAACGGTGCTTTCGGACGACGACCAGGCGTCATGTGTCTCGCTCATCAAGAGGGTTCCGTCATGTACATCCGGGGCATCGACCAAGCGCAATTCTACAGTCAGCCCGCTGGTCGGTTCGAACCCCTGACCCAGACGCAATGCCGTCAGAAAAGCCGTCTCTGGCAAAGTGAAGGTCTGGCCTCCACCGGCTATGGCGTTCCCGCCGGTTGGGGCAGTATCGTCCACGAGGTTGACCGTGAGTACCCCCTGGCATTTGTCGAGGCAGGTGCCCGGATCCACGGCGGTATTGCCTCCGATGCAACCACAATCCGGGTGGTATACCGCGCTGCCTCCGCAGTCTCCATTGCAGTCGTAGACGGCGCACGTGCCGTCGTCAATCGAGGCCGCTGCATCGTAGTTGCAGGCGTTCGCATCCGTGCATCCATAGCAGGATGCCGCTGCTATGCCGGTATTGCCTTCCACGCAGCCGCAGCCGGCTATTTCATATGCGCTTCCTCCGCAGTCCCCGTTGCAGTCCAACGTGGTGCAGCTCCCATCGTCATGGGTGGCCGAAGCATTGTAGTTGCAGGCAGCGGGATCCATGCATCCCCATTCCAACTCTCCCGGATTGGGTTCGCGGTAGACCATGCGGAAGGCGAGGTCGCCATTGCCGATGGAGGTGAAACTGCCTGATGACAATGCGGTTCCTCCATTGTAGCCCGCGGTGCAGGTCATGTCCGCGACACCTTGATGCAGGATGATCCGGTATTGACGGTCCGATTGCAGCGGCACATCGTCAAAGTCCAGCTTTCTCCACAGGTCGTAGGATGCGCCACATTCATTGGGTAGGGCGCCCACATTGAAGCTACCCAATGAGGTTCCAGCTTGGGGACCATCTTCCAAGATCAGCTCGGCTTGGAGTGCTTCATTGCTTTCGGTGTGGATGTGGTATCCGTTCAAGAACCCGTCCTGCTCGGCGGTAAAGGTTTGGCCCGACGCATGGGTGGCACACCGCTCTGGGTCATAGGACTGTGCAGCGAGCAGCACATTGTCGACGCATTGCTGTTCGCGTATGCCCGTATTCCCTCCGATGCATCCGCACCCTCCTTCTTCAGTGGCGCTGCCGCCACAGTCTCCATGGCAGTCAGCATAGCTACAGGAACCATCGTTCTGGGTGGCGGAGGGATCATAACCAGAGCAGGCAAGGGGGTCTGTGCATCCCCAGATGATGTTCTCCGTGCAGATGAACAACTCGCAACTGATGTCGAAGCCGGTCATGGCACCGCCATTGTTGTAGGCATATCCGGAGCCGATGGTCGGTGTGCAGGATGCTACGGCGTAACCGCTGGACAGGTGAAGTACGTAGTTCTTGCCGGCTTGCAGGACAGCTTCCATGGCGAATTCGCGTTCCACATAACCTTCTGTTCCACCGGAGGTCAAACAGTGGGAGAGCCCGGAACATGTGGCAGATTGGGTGGCACTTGTGTAGAGCAGTGGTCCTTCGTTCCAATCGGTGCCACTGCCGCAGGGGTCATCACTGACCTCCCTGAGTTCGAGGACAGCATCTTCAGCGCAACACACCCGCATGTGCACGGCTTTCAGTTCGCCTGAAGCCGGAGCCGTGAAGCTCTGGCCCAGCAGCAGGCCGGGGCCGCATGCTGTTGTCGTGCTGCCGAGTGGGGCAGTGATGCACCCGTCGATACAGGTAGCAGGGTCAATTCCGGTATTGCCACCGACACACCCGCAGCTTGTGGTGACTGCGCTGCCGCCGCATTCGCCTTGGCAGTCCAGGGTGGCACACGATCCATCGTCGATGGTCGCCCCAGCGTCGTAGTTGCATGCTGCCGGGTCCATGCATCCCGTGCAGGAGCCGGCTTCCGCCTCGGAATCAAGGCA
>CALKUW010000143.1 GCA_937996585.1 uncultured Flavobacteriales bacterium | reverse complement strand
GCATGGCACCCCTTCCAGCGCCCGGCACTCCTCCCCTTCCGTCGGGATGATTCCGATGAAGCGGAAACCCGGATTGCGCTTGAGTGCCCGGATCTCGCGGATGGAGGCCACGGCCTGTTCGTTGCAGCCCACCACCAGCGTGTTGAACGCCAGTTCTCCCCTGTGCAACCGCTTGACAGTACGGGTCGTCTGGGGCAGACGGAAGGCCAGAACTGCCGCCACCTGTCCCCCGAACAGCACGAGGAGGGACTGGTAGTACTGCTTGTAGCTGCTGATGGCGTCATCGAGGATGAGCACGAGGAAGAGCACCAGCGTGCCCAGCAATGTGGCCCACAGGATTTGGCCCACCTCCTGGGAGCGGTAACGGCGGTAAGGGTCCCCGTGCATGCCGGCCAATCCGTACAGGCCCACCCAGAATATGGGGACGAACATCAAGCCGTACCGGAAATTCCCGTCATAGAGCATGGCTTCGGGAAACCACTGATCGTCGAATGCCGGCGCGTATTCCAGCGCCTTCTTGCGGTAGAGGTAAAGCGTGGTCCAGGCCACCGCCGAAGCCAGCATGTCCCCGACGATGTACTTGATGACTGCCCAGGTCCGCCCTGCCGCCGAAACCGGCTTGGCCACCGTTGCCGTATTTGCCACCGCCGTCATACTCAGTACGTCAGAATGCGCAGGTTGTCCAGCCCGACGGAACCGTCGCTGCGCCCCGCCTCCAGGATGCACTCCACGTAGACTTCGAAATGGTCGGCAGGTCCCTGCGCGGAAATGCTCGGTCCGAGGTCAACGTACAGCTTGTTCCACAGCGGGCCTGCACCGTCCTCTTCGGTGGGGTTGACCACGAGGGCGAGGTGCTTGTTCTCGATGCCATCCCGGTATCCGTAGAGCCCCAGGGCAAAGGACTGGTCGCAACGGTAATCGAGCTCGAGGAAGGCCGGAACCGCGGATGACAGGTCGTATTCCTGCTCCACCGTCCGCACCCGGGCGAGCGGCACATCCTCATTCACCTCGATCCGACCGGAGCGCCCCCCTTCGAACACCTCCCCGGATTCCGCCGTCCGCACCATCCCCTCGCCGCCGGCGAGGTTGCCGAACACGTTGGAGTTCTCGAAGTCCTCAATGCGGAGCAACCGCACGTCCTCGACCAGGGCGAAGCCGGGCGTCAGCGTATCACGCGATCCGGGGATGCCATCCACATTGCGCTCCACCGTCGTGTAGAAGGGATAGGGTGACCTGCTGTTGCTGATGCCGTTCTCGCGGATGCCGGCGAGCAGGGTCACGGGTCCGCCCTGCACATCATGGGGCAGCACGGGCACAATGGCCGGCAAGGGGAAAACCCCAACGACATCGGTCGCGCTGTAGACCCAGATGTCCGTCACATTCGTCGAGGCCGTACCCTGATCCTCCCCCGGCGTGAAGGTCACATCGGGAACGATGAGGTAGGATGGGATGTCCTGTTCCGGATCGATCAGGGAACAGCCCCAAAGTCCGAACAGGACCAACGCCAACTGGGCGGGGGCTGCAAAGGGACGCATGGTGCGGCGCAGGCGCATTTCCGGTTCGGGTCGTGGTTCGTAGTCAGGCGATGCCCCCCGCTCGAGGGACGGCCATTCACGGTTCGAACGCACCCTCATCCGTTTTTCATATCCGAGCCCCCTGATAGTTTTCCACATGGCCTTTGGTGGACGAATCCTTCAGCGCAGGATCATGATGCTGCCCGTCTTCCGGATGATCTTGCGCACCACCGATGTCGGATCGCGGTACGTCACCTGAAAGGCATAGATGCCGTCGCGCACATAGTAGAGCTTCTCTTCCAGCGGACGACCATCCTCGCGTACGCCGCCCGTCCAGTATTCCGTGTGGTCGTTGCTCTCCCAGATCAGTCCACCCCAACGGTCGAAAATCCGCATGGTGTATTCATCCGGCTCGCACTCAAAGGAAGGACGCCATGCATCATTGATCATGTCGCCGTCGGGCGTAAAGGCACCTGGAGCGAAGACGGCACATCCACAGGGCACCTCGATGACCTGCACCGAATCCGATACGGTCCCGCAATCCGTGCTGTGGATGGCCACATAGTTGCCCGGCGCGCTGATGACCCGGTTCGCGCCCACCTCTCCATCGTTCCAGTAGACCGGCTCGGGCGTCCCTGCATCCACTGCAGCCGACTGTCCCTCACACAGCTCCAGGAAATCGGGCAGCCCCATGCTGGGCAAGGCCCCCGAAGGCACGGGAATCGTACCGGCCACATTGCATCCCGATGCGGCATCGGCCGCCACGAAAGTGTAAACCCCGGGCGCGGTCACCGTCAGACCGGCCGGATCGGCCGTTGTGCCGTCCACTTGCCAAGCGGTCCAACCAGCCGGCCAGGGAATGAAGGTGAACTCGCCGGGACACAACGGATCCACGCTGAATACAGGCGCAGTCGGGCTCTCCGCCGACACGAAGGTGCTGTCTTCCCCTGAACAGGCCGGCAAGGGCGAGACTGTGACTGTTTGCCATCCCGGAGTCGTTCCCGTCCATCCCCATCCGACCGAACCATCCGACCATTGTGGGGCGGGCACCCCGGCGATGGGCGTGATGTTCAACACCGCCTGCGCACCTGGGCAAATGGAGACGGAATCGGGCAGTCCCGGATCGGGAACGTCATACACCGTCACCGTGGTCGAGAGGGTGGTCAATACGCCACAGATGTCCGTGACGTCGGCGCTGTAGGTCGTCGCCACGGCGGGCGAGGCTTCAGGCTGCTCCAAGACCGGATCATCAAGCCCTGTGGTGGGGCTCCAGGTGAAGGTGGCGCCCGCACCGGCATTGAGCCCCAACGTCACGCCATCGCCTGAGCACACATCGTAGTTGGCCGGCAGCGAAGGCACATCGGCCACCACCGCCCCTACGGTGTAGGCGTCATCCATCGGACAACCGGTGCCATCATCGGTCCAGGTGAGATTGAAGTTCCCGGCCCCAGGGGTCCAGGGCGATGCGGTAGCCGTGCCATCCACTTCCCACCCGGATGTTCCGGCCGGCCAGGGGATGTTGCCGGTCACCCCCGGACAGAAGGGACCGACCTGGGGCAGGTTGACGGCCATGGGCAACAGGGCCACGATGTCCGTGGTGGCCGATCCTGCACAGCCATCCTGGGTCGTAACATCCACAGTAAGCGTGCCAGGGGTATTGCCGGTCCAATCGCCCCCGGGTGTTCCATCCGACCAGGTGGCCGTTCCTCCCGCCGGAACCGCTACGGATAATGAAACGAGGTCACCGGGGCAGAATTCCGACTGGGCTGGAAGAATGGGTGCCGGCACAGGAATGACCTCCACCGTGGTTTCCAAGGATTGCGGCGTACCGCAGCCATCGGTCCAACTGACCTCGTAAAGGGTGGTCGCCGCCGGATCGGCCTGCGTCGAAACAGACCCCGAATTGGAGAGACCCGTTGTGGGGGTCCAGCTCACCGAGCCGGCCGTTGCCCCTTCGAGTTCGATGGTCACCGGTGTGCCTTCGCACGTGGTGTTTTCTTCCTCGAGGTGGGGAATCCGGAAGCGCTGGAGGTTGTTCGACCCTCCGGTCGCCCCCGTCCACCCCCACCAGACCATGCTCTGCCCGTTGAAGATGTCCGCTACCATGTCCCCCGTCCAACTCAACCGCAGGGCGCAGTCGAAGTAGACCTCCAACTGGGTCGTGGCAGGGTCCCATTCCACCCTGAAATCGTGCCACTGCCCATCCTCCACATTTCCACTTGTTGCACTGGCCTGGACAGGACCAGCCAAATTGAAATTGGGGTTGTTGTGGGTGTTGTTGCCATCTCTGAAAATGGCCAGGTGGTCCGGTGCGATGTCCGCGTAGCCATTGCCCGTGTTGTCCCACGTGTCGATTTCGATGCCGATGCTGCTGGCCATGGATTGCAGGGGTACACCGAGGGCACCGTCCGAAGGGCCCATCAAGGAAGCCCCTCCGTCCTGGATGACAAAGGCAATGCCATCCGCACCCGTAGCATCCTGGTTGCCCAGGTATACCTCCATCGACAGGGAAACCGGCGAGGAAAGGTCCAGCTGCTCATTGAACCAGACCACCCCGACCTGGCCGTTCACGGCGTTGGTGAGGACGTGGGTGCCGTCACCAGCGTAGCTGGATACGCCGACGTAATTGCAATCGGGCTGGGCCCATCCGACGCGGGGCAGGATGAAGGTCAAGGCAACAGCCAGGATCGCAAGGCGCATGGTGCAAAGAAAACGCGGCATGCCCGGCCAGCGTTGCGTTGGCCGAGGAAATGTGCTTTCGTGGTTGTGGGTATCAGGCCGATACCGCCCCCGCTGCCTTGGCGTGGTCAGCGAGGAACTTCTCGAGGCCGCTGTCGGTGAGCGGGTGCTTGAGCAGGCCCTTGATGGCCGAGAGCGGCCCCGTCATGACGTCGGCGCCGATCTGGGCGCACTCGATGACGTGCATGGTGTGGCGCACGGAGGCCGCGAGGATCTCCGTCTTGAACATGTAGTTGTCGTAGATGCCGCGGATCTGGGAAATCAGCTGCAGGCCATCCGTCGAGATGTCGTCAAGACGGCCGATGAAGGGGCTCACGTAGTCGGCGCCGGCCTTGGCGGCGAGCAAGGCCTGTCCGGCGGAGAATACCAACGTGCAGTTCGTCCGGATGCCCTTGTCGGAGAAGTAGCGGAGGGCCTTGACGCCGTCCTCGATCATGGGCACCTTCACCACGATGTTGTCGTGCAGGGCGGCAAGGGACTCGCCTTCGCGCACCATGTCCTCGAAGTTCGTGCTGATGACCTCG
>CALKUW010000142.1 GCA_937996585.1 uncultured Flavobacteriales bacterium | reverse complement strand
CCGCCGCTTGCTCCGCAGACTTCTTAGACGGGCCATCTGATGTCCCCATCACCTTGCCTCCCACCAGCACCTGCATCTTGTAGAGTTGCTGGCCATCGCGCTTGAATTCTCGCACCACCTTGAATTGGACGCGCTTCTTCCGCTTCTGACCCCATTCGTGCAGTTTGCTCTTGAAGTCGACAGTGGCCTGCAGTCGGTGCTCCAGGTCGAACCGCTTCAACAGCTTGAGCACACCCCGTTGCGTGCGGGCAAACCCGCGGTCGAGGTAAACGGCACCCACCACCGCCTCCATGGCGTTGCCGCGGATGGAAGCGTGCACCGCTCCCTTGCCCGTCTGGGCATCAATGAGGTGCTCGATGCCGATCTCCTCCCCGAGCAGGTTGAGCGATTCACGGCTGACGAGCCGCGCCTTCATCCGGGTCATATCCCCCTCATTGCCGTCCGGAAACTTGCTGTAAAGGAGGTCCACGACGATCATGTCGAGAACGGAATCCCCCAGGAATTCCAGGCGTTCATTGCTGGGAAGCCCGTCCTGCTGGCACCCCGATGAGCTGGAGTGCCGGAAGGCTTCGAGGTAAGGGGTCAAGGTGCGGGGTCGGACGCCGAAATGCCGACGTATGAACCTTCGGATGCGCGCTTCCCGGGTGTCCTTGCGCCCAAACGGCATCAGAACTTGCGGACGATCACCGATGCGTTGTGCCCACCGAATCCAAAGGTGTTCGAGAGCGCAGCGCGCACAGGACGCTCCTTCTTTAAGTTGAAGGTGTAGTCGAGCTCCTGGTTCAAGGCCGGATCCGGATCCGTGGAATTGATGGTCGGCGGAATGACGTCTTCCGTCACCGCCATGATGCAGGCCAGCGTCTCGATGGCTCCGGCAGCGCCCAAAAGGTGTCCCGTCATGGACTTCGTGCTGGAGATGCTCAAAGACTTGGCGTGTTCCCCGAAGACCTCCTCAATGGCCTTGACCTCGGCGATGTCACCCAACGGCGTGGAGGTGCCGTGCACATTGACATAGTCCAGCTCGTCCGGAGACATCCCCGCGTCCTCAAGGGCAGCACGCATCACATTGCGGGCGCCCAGTCCTTCCGGGTGGGGTGCCGTCATGTGGTGGGCATCGGCGGAGGCTCCGCCCCCCATCACCTCGCAGATGATGTGCGCTCCGCGGGCCTGGGCGTGATCGAGGGACTCCAGCACCAATGCACCGGCACCCTCGCCCAACACGAACCCGTCGCGGTGAACGTCGAACGGCCGGGAAGCCACTTCGGGCTCCTCATTGCGCGTCGACAGGGCCTTCATGGCACTGAAGCCTCCAATTCCCGCCTCGACCACGGCGGCCTCGGCACCGCCCGTCACCATCGCGTCGGCCTTTCCGTAGCGGATGGCATTGAACGCGTCGATGATGGAGTTGGTGGAGCTGGCACAAGCGGAGACACAGGCGTAGTTCGGCCCCCGGAAGCCGTATTCCATGCTGATGTGACCGGCGGCGATGTCGCCGATCATCTTTGGAATGAAGAAGGGGTTGAAGCGCGGCGTACCATCGCCCTCCACGAAGTTCTGGATCTCCTGCTGGAAGGTCAGGATGCCACCGATGCCACTGCCGAAGATGACGCCCACCCGGTCAGGGTCGGGCTCGGCTTCAGCGAGACCGGATTGGGCCACGGCCTGACGGGCGGCTACGATGCCGTACTGGGCGTAGGGGTCCAGCTTGCGCTGCTCCTTGCGGTCGAAATGCTCAGCGGCATCCCAGTCCTTCAATTCGCAGGCGAACTGCGTCTTGAATTTGGAGGCATCGAAGCGGGTGATGTGACCTGCTCCGCTGACCCCCCGTTTGAGGGCGTCAAAAAAGGAAGGAACGTCATTGCCCAACGGCGTCAGGCAACCCATTCCCGTGACGACGACACGGTGCAGCTCCATGCAGGGCTTACTTCGCGTTCTCGATGTACTCGATGGCTTGGCCGACGGTACCGATCTTCTCGGCCTGGTCGTCCGGGATGGCGATGTTGAATTCCTTCTCGAATTCCATGATCAACTCAACGGTATCGAGGGAGTCCGCACCGAGGTCGTTGGTGAAACCAGCGGCGTCGTTCACTTCGGATGCATCCACGCCGAGTTTGTCGACGATGATGGCGGTCACTTTTTCGCGGATATCAGACATGATGTGTGGTGTTGCGAATGCGGTGCAAAGTAAACCCTTGCTTTCCAAGTGTCGGACGCCCAAATCAAGGATTCGTGAAACTTGCCCACTTCCATGTTGGGAATAGATTCAACTATCTGATTAACAGTCTTTTATTTGCAACCCTTTTCCTGTGACCCACCGTAATGGACACAGATTTCGTCCAATGTTTTGCGCGAAAGGTTAGGCACGGTGGCGTCATCTGCGGGCCAACCCACCGGAATGTTGAGGAAGGCACGCTCGTTGTCGGGACGCTCGAGCAATTCAGCGAGGAAGTTCATGGGAGAAGGCGTGTGGGTGAGGGCGGCCAGCCCCGCCTCGTGCAAGGCCGCCAGCAGCAGGCCCACCGCGATGCCACAGCTCTCCTGCACGTAGTAATTGGGGTGTTTCTGTCCCGTTTCCATGTCCACCTCGTGTACCCGCTTGAACACGATGATCAAGGCAGGCGCCTCTTCGATGAAGGGCTTCACATGGTCCGTCGCCAGGGGCTGCAGATCTTCGAGCCAACGGTCGGACATGCGGTCTGTGTAGCTTCTGTACTCCTCCTCCTCAACGGCTTCGCGGATGCGCTTCCGCAAAGCCGGGTCGGTCACGATGCAGAAGGTCCAAGGCTGCTTGTGTGCCCCGCTCGGTGCCGTACCCGCGATGCGGATGGCTTGCTCAAGAACATCGATGGGAATGGCCTCCTGGCTGAAAAACCGCACACTCCGCCGTGCATCAAGGTGGGCATGCAAGGCCTTGAGCCGCCGGCGCATTTCATCTGCATCCAGCCGCGGCAATCCATAGGGAATGTGGGCTTGGTCTGCGCTCAACGCCCCTGGAGTTTGGCGCGGATGTCCCGCATGAGGTCCGAAGCGTAGACGAAGTTGTCGAGGTCACCGACACCGCTGTCCAGAATGCCCTTCCGGTCTCCCTGCCAGGCCACACGCCCTTCGTGCAGGAAGTGGATGTTCTCACCGATTTCGATGACGCTGTTCATGTCGTGCGAAATGACCACCGTCGTGGTGCCGTATTCATGGGTCAAGTCGCTGATCAGGTTGTCGATCACAATGGCCGTCTGGGGGTCGAGCCCGGAGTTCGGCTCATCGCAGAACAGGTACTTCGGTCGATTGACAATGGCGCGCGCAAGGGCCACCCGCTTCTGCATGCCGCCGGACACTTCTGCCGGAAACCTGTCCTCCGCCCCTTCCAACTCCACGCGTTGAAGGCATTCCATCGCGCGGTCACGGCGCTCTTCGGCGCCCATTCCGGCAAACATGCGCAAGGGAAACTCGACGTTCTCCAGGACGGTCATGCTGTCAAACAAGGCGCCTCCCTGGAAGAGCATGCCGATGCGCCGGCGCACCTCCTCCCGCTCCTTCCGGTCGAGGTCGGAGAACACCACATCGTCGTATTGCACGCTGCCGGCATCGACCTCGAGCAGGCCCACGATGCACTTGGTGAGCACCGATTTTCCCGAACCGCTCCGGCCGATGATGAAGTTCACCTGGCCCGCATGGAATTCCGCGTCGATGCCGTGGAGCACCGTCTTGTCCCCGAAGGACTTCTCCACGCCGCGCACCCGGATCATGTCAGCAGGAGTTGGGTGATGACCAGGTTGGCGACCATGACGATGACGACGCTGTAGACGACCGCCTTCGTGCTCGACCGGCCCACCTCCCGGGCGCCCCCCGAGGTGTGGTAACCGTGGTAGGCACTGACGCTCGTGATGATGAGGGCGAAGACGCAGGTCTTGATGAGCGCGTAGGCCACGTCGAAGGCCCTGAAATCGATCTGGATGCCGTATTTGAAATCCGCGAAGCTGCTGAGGTCCGCGGCGTTGCACACCCAGGCTCCCGCTCCGATGCCCAGCACCATGGAAATCACCACGAGAAAGGGAAAGATGAGGAGCGCGGCCAGCAGCTTGGGCAGCACGAGGTGGGAGATGCTGCGCACCCCCATGACCTCCAGCGCATCGATCTGCTCGGTCACCTGCATGGTGCCGATCTGGGAGGCGATGTTGGAGCCCACCTTGCCCGACAGGATGACCGGGATGATGGTCGGGGCGAACTCGAGGATCATGGTCTGGCGGACCGTGAAGCCGATGGTGTAGGCCGGAATCCAGCCGCTGACCTGGTGCGCCGTCTGTATGGCGATGACCGCACCCATGAACAGGCTCAGCAGGGCGACGATGCCTACGCTCTGGACACCGATGGCCTCGAGCTCAACAAGGGTCGCCTGCCAGAAGACGCGCGCCTTCTGCGGTCGGCGAAGTGCCGAAGCCATGAAGGCGAAATACCGTCCGATGTGGAAGAGCAGACCCATGCCTACCGACGAAGGTACACTGTCCGCTTCGGGGTGGAATGCCCGCCCCGGACCCGGGCTCAGACCAGCGGCTCGCCCTTGTCCGCCTTGAGGCGCGAAACGAGCTGTTTGACCCACTGCTCCTGGTCCCGCGGGCACAGCAGCAGGGCGTCCGGGGTGTCCACGATGATGAAATCCTGGAGGTCCTTGGCGACCACGAGTTTGTTGCCCTCACCGGCCACCATGAGCCCGGTGGCCCCTTCGCCGATCAGTTGGACGCCACTGAGCGCATTGCCTTCGGCGTTCTTTTCCAGCTTGTCGTATAGCGATCCCCACGTACCAAGATCGCTCCATCCGAAATCGCCCAACACAACCCCGACATTGGGCGCTCCCTCCATGATGCCGTAGTCGATGGAGATGTTCTCCGCCGCCCCGAAAATGGCGCGGATCGCTTCGGCCTCCCGCTCCGTGCCGAGGTCGTCGGCGCGCTCGAGAAACAGGCTGTGCAAATCGGGAAGCTGGGCTTCAAACCGGTCTTGTATCGTGGCGAGGGACCACACGAAAATGCCCGAATTCCAGCAGAAATCACCGGAAGCGATGAATTCCTCGGCGAGTTCCCGGTTGGGCTTC
>CALKUW010000141.1 GCA_937996585.1 uncultured Flavobacteriales bacterium | reverse complement strand
AGGAAGAAGGCCAACACCATAGGCGCCGGACCATTGATGGTCATGGAAACACTGGTGGACGGGTCACACAAGTCGAACCCGCTATACAGGCGCTTGGCGTCATCGAGGGAACAGACGCTGACCCCCGAGTTGCCCACCTTGCCGTGGATGTCAGGGCGCAGGTCCGGGTCCCGACCGTAGAGCGTGACCGAATCGAACGCAGTTGACAGGCGCTTGGCGGGCATATCCCCGGAGACGTAGTGGAATCGGCGGTTGGTCCGCTCCGGCCCGCCCTCGCCGGCAAACATCCGCGTGGGATCCTCGCCTTCGCGCTTGAACGGATAGATTCCCGCTGTGAAGGGAAAGTGGCCGGGCAGATTTTCCTGCAGGCCCCAGCGTAGCAGATCCTTCCAGCCTTCGAGCCGCGGCACGCTGACCTTCGGGATGTCCTTGTGGCTGAGGCTCTTTGTTGTGGTCGGAATGCGGATCTCCTTGCCGCGGACCTCGAAGATGTAGTCCTCGGCCTGGTAGCGGGCGGCTTCCTCGGGCCAGGATTCGAGCCAATGGAGGTTGCGGGGGTCCAGGTCCCGGGCGAGGCTGTCCGCCTTGCCGGATATGGCGTCGGCCGCGGGGCCCTCCCCGAGTTCGGCCTGTGCGGTTCGGAGGGCCTGCAGCCGTCCGGCGACGTCGGCCTGGGTGTCGACCCAGTCGTTGTAGCTGCGGATGCTGTCCGCAATCTCGCTCAGGTAGCGGGTGCGCTTGGGCGGGATGACATGGACCTTCTCGCTTTCCCCAGCGTCCGCGCCAAAGGTGCTTGACAGGGCCGCTCCGGTCTTGTCCGCCAGCGCATTCATCAGGGTGCGGTAGAGGCGGTGGGTACCGGGGTCGTTGAACTGGGACGCAATGGTGCCGAAGATGGGCAGGCTGTCGTCCTGCGCCTCCCAGAGTTCGTGGTTGCGCTTGTATTGCTTGCGGACGTCGCGCAGGGCATCGGCGCCTCCGCGCTTGTCGAACTTGTTGATGGCCACCAAATCGGCGAAATCGAGCATGTCGATCTTCTCCAGCTGCGTGGCAGCGCCGAATTCCGGGGTCATCACGTACAGCGCCACGTCGCTGTGGTCCATGATCTCCGTGTCGCTCTGGCCGATGCCGGATGTCTCGAGTATGATGAGGTCGAAGCCGGCCGCCTTGAGGATGCACAGGGCATCGCCCACGTGGCGGCTCAGGGCCAGATTGGACTGGCGTGTGGCGAGGGACCGCATGTACACGCGGCCCGAGGCAATGGCGTTCATCCGGATGCGGTCGCCGAGCAGGGCGCCACCCGTTTTCCGCTTGGAGGGGTCGACCGACACGATGGCCATCCGCTTGTCCTCGAAGTCGAGGAGGAAGCGCCGGACCAATTCGTCGACGAGGGAACTCTTGCCGGCGCCGCCTGTGCCGGTGATGCCGAGGACAGGGACGGTCGCCGTGTCGGCTCCGGCCCGGATGCCGTCGAGGATGCCGGAGTAGGCCTCCGCTCCGACCTCGGCGGCTGTGATGAGGCGGGCCAAATCCCCGGGGGCCTTGTCCGCAAGTCGGTCGGCTTCACCCGAAGGCTCGCCAACCACCGGGAAGTCGCACCGCTGGATAACGTCGTCGATCATGCCCTGCAGGCCCATCTCCCGGCCGTCGTCCGGGTGATAGATGCGCTCGATGCCGTAGTCGTGGAGCTCGGCGATTTCCTCGGGAAGGATGGTGCCGCCCCCGCCGCCGAAGATGCGGATGTGCCCGGCGCCGCGTTCGTCGAGCAGGTCCTTCATGTATTTGAAGTACTCCATGTGGCCTCCCTGGTAGGAGGTCATGGCGATGGCCTGGGCGTCTTCTTCAATGGCGCAGTTCACCACTTCATCGACCGAGCGGTCATGGCCGAGGTGGATGATTTCGCAACCCGAGCGTTGCAGGATGCGCCGCATGATGTTGATGGCGGCATCGTGGCCGTCGAAGAGGGAGGCGGCGGTGACGATGCGGATCGGATGGCCCGATTTGGTGGCGGCGGGCTTCCGGGTGTCTTTCGGCTGCGTGGATTCCATGCGCGTTTCAATGGAGCAAACCAAAGGTAGCCCAGGGCGTGCCCCCTCCTTTCGGGGCACCCAACCGGTCATTCAGGACCGGTGTTGGCAAGTTCATTCGCAAGGGGTCCCGAAGAGCCCGAGCATGATGAGCAGGTCATTCACCCCCACGACACCGTCCTCATCGACGTCGGCAGGACCGCATTCCGTGTTGCAGCCGAACACGCCCAATGCGACGAGCAGGTCACCCACGTCACGGATACCGTTGTCATTCACGTCACCGAGGCAGAATGTGCCCGGAGTGATGCAGCCATCGGCCAGGGCGGCCACGTTGTGGCGGTCCTGGTTGGTCACTTCTGCAGCAGACGTCAGGCAGATGTCACCGGGGGCATCCGAGAAATGCAGGCGGACCAATGGTTGCGCCGGTGTGCTTTTGTGGATCAGGCTGTCCTCGAGCGCAACACCGAAGGCGAGGCCCGAAGCGGACAGGTGGAAATAGTGCTGGTAGCCGGTGGTGTCGAACAGCGGCTCAATGTCCGTGAAGGTGGCCCCATCGAGTTGGACCGACCAGCCGCTCAACCACGTCTGCGGGTTCTGGACATAGAGATCGACGAAGCTCGAGTCCTCATGGGGATAGACCAGAGAGAAGGTGACTTCCTCGCCCGGTACCAACAGCGGGCCATTCCAATCGCAATGGTCTTCCACGCCGTTGTCGCCCAGGTGATTGTGTCCGTAGTGCGCGCAATCAGCTGCCAGTGCGACATCGGTGATCGTCAATGCGCCATCTCCATTCAGGTCGATGCAGGGAGCTGAAGTCGAAACCCCGTCGATGAACAGATCCGCATAGAGCAGGGGGTCGTCAGCATCGACCTCACCGTCCTGGTCCAGGTCGCCCTTGACCAGGAACCCCGGGCAGTTGCCGGCGCAATCGGGTTCTTCCGCGCCGAAGGGGTGTCCGAGGCAATCCACAGGAACAGGACAGTCTTCGTACTTGGTGAAGTTCGTGGCTGTTCCGTTGGCGTCGCGTTCGAAGGAAAAGCACACAGCCACGGCATTGTTCGCGTAGTTCAGCTCATAGCTGCCGTTGGCGTCAGGACTGTAATCCCAGTTCACGCGGATCACCAGTGTGTAGTCCCCCGCGGGAAGGTCGGTGATGTCGACCCATTGGCAGTCGAGGAACCGGGAGTAGATGTCCTGGCAGCCCGCCGTGATGCCCATGTTGGAGCACGTGTACTTCTGGGGCCCACCACCGTAGTTGCCGCTGCCGAGGTCGAGGACGCAGAAACCGTTCTTGAAGCCGATGGTGGGAAGGGGAGAACCGGTAT
The DNA here is from genome assembly GCA_937996585.1 of uncultured Flavobacteriales bacterium. GTDB lineage: Bacteria > Bacteroidota > Bacteroidia > Flavobacteriales_D > Sanyastnellaceae > UBA8752. Next base: position 10,834 of record CALKUW010000141.1, on the reverse strand, counting down.
CGTCGTACAGCGCATATTCGGCATACCCCTCATAGTGGTAGTGGTTGTGGCAGGCGTCCCATTCGAACTGGTCCGGCTGTGCCGAGGGTGCGCCGATGAAATAGTCCTCCGTGCCGATGTTCGCGATTTCGGTGTCGAAGCGCACGATTTCACGGGTTCCATATCCCTGGATGCAGCCTTCGGCAATCATGCAGCCATCCGTGCTGCTCTCAGTGGTCATCTCGAGCGTGCTGTATGCTCGGGGCCCATTGATGATGAGGTCAGGACCAATGTTCGGGCATTCGGGGTCTCCGGCGAGGTAGCAGGTGTCCGGTGTGGTGGCGATGGGCAGGTAGTTGCAGGCCTCGATGTTCATGCAACCGGGAATACCACCGAGGTATTCCGCCACAAAGGGGACGCCGTCCGCTCCTTCGTTGCAGTCTCCGTCACCTTCAACGTGGATATAGATGGTCTGTCCGGAAATCAAGACTGGCGTGACTTCGCTTTGGATTCCGCAATCATCGTCGGACATGGTGATGAAGGCCTCGGACGAAGTCTCGAACACGGCCATGTCGCAGTAGTCATAGAGGTGGATCCGCGTGTCACAGGTGGTCAGGCCACAGGTGGAGAAACGGTATTGTCCGGTGGTGTCCACCTGCATTTCGTACCAGCTGCTGGCCAGTGGGGCGACCAGGTTCTGGGGAGCACTGTCGGCTCCAATGCTCAAGGCGAGCGGGTCATCGCAACCGCTGCCCTGGGGGCAACCGGCCAGCGTCAACTGGGCCGCGTCATAGTGCTCGCCATCGCGCAGGATGTTGCCGTCGTAACGGATCTGGTAATTGCCCCCGATGGAAAAGCCATCGGCGCCGGAGTCGAGCATCCAGACCGAGAGGCATCCGGAGGGCACGCAGGCATCAATGCCCTCGACCCCGCCTGAGTAAAGCGTGTCTCCAGCGGCGTCCAATACCGCGAAGGAAGTCTCCTGCGGGAAGCCGTCCGGGGTGATGTCGATTTCGAGACGATGGAGGTTATCACCCACATCGATGGTGGCCATGTTGGTCGAAGTCATTCCTGCGCCGTCGCCCACAGTAAGGGTGACATCGAACGTCCCAGCTGAATTCCACACCACGGCAGGATTGGCTTCCGTGCTCGTGGCAGGTGTGCCCCCATCAAAGGTCCAATCGAATGTGACGGCGTTTCCGAGGCTGGCGTCCGTGAACTGCGCAGTGAGGGGCAGACCACAATCCGATGTCCAATCGAATGCCGCAGAAAGGGGCGGATAGGTGCAGCTTCCATCGTCCACCATGGCACACGGGTCGTAATTCAGGGCGCCCATGTCCGTGCAGCCCTGTGAATCGCCATTCTCGCAGAGGCCGACGAGGTCAAGCGTCATGCCGTAATCACTCGCCGCGCCACTTGTCCAGGCATTCATCACCTCCACGAGCCAACATCCGGATCCGGACAGGTCGTATTGCGCTAGGTTGCCGATGGAGGCCGTGAAGGTCCCATCCGCCGTGGTGTTCCAGGAGCTTGGCCAGCCGCCGGCATCCACATAACCGAAGCCGGTGTTGTATCCCCCGACTTCGATCCGGTTGCCATTGGGCGCCGTGATGCCAAGCGCCATGTCGCCGGCCCAGTTGCTTCCCGGTGCCACGATTGACAGGCTGATGTCAAAGGATTCGAGCGCGCAGCCGGCGGTCACATCGGTCCCTGCGATCTGGCTCCCCGATAGGGTGCCGAACCAGGTGACCTGCACGGTGTCCTGCGCAATCACTGGAACAGAGAAGGAAAAGACCAAGGTGCACGCCGTCAGGAAATGCAGCGCGGTCTTGGAATGGAGACAAGGCTTCATAATGAGTAAATTACGATTTTCCGTCCATTTCAGCGGTACGGTTGGCCGCGAAACGGTACAATTCGACCTGTTTCTTCAGGTTGAGGCGAATGTTGTCCCAGAAGAGGTTGTAGTCAGCAACGTGCCAGTTCTTCATGGCGAACATGCCGGCTCCCAGCACCCTGAGGGGTTTGATCCACAGCATGCCGTCCTGGAGCGCCCCGGAAAGGGCCCCCTTGTGCCGGAGTTTGAAATTCCGCGTGATGATGCCGCCATGGGCATCCCAATGGTTCCACTGTCCCTCTTCTGGGGTCCAGAGAATGGGGTGCACCATGCGTGTGTTCTGCATGTGGGTCGCATGGAATTCAGGCACGAAGGATTCGGCGAAGGTCATCCAGCCGTGCAGTGCGCCTACATGGGCCTCCCTGTCCGCAAAGGGGATATCGTGAAGGCTGTCCCCCGGAATGGGGTAGCCGGGCAGGTAGGCCGCGACCAATCGCGGCTGAAGGGCGGATCCATCGAAGAATTCCTGCAGGATGCGCCACCCGTGATGCGATCCCTGGCTGTGCCCGGCGATGATGATGCCCGTGCGGTCGTCGATGGCCTGCAGGAAGTGGATGAAGGCCCGTCGGATATCTGAATAGGCGAGTTCCAGCGCAGCGTGGCTGTCCGCGCCGCGCAGGAAGAAAGTACGCAGGTGCGCCTGCCGGTATCGAGGGGCGGTCACGCGGCCAACCGACCGGAACAGGCTCGCTTGATGGCGCAGGGGCCATTCGTCGGTGATGGTGGCGATTTCGTGGTCGTCCCAGGCAGCATTCCATGCCTTGCCGAGGCCCCTGAAAGTCGTGGGATGGATGAAAAAGGTGTGGACCGGGATCTCCTCACCATTGGGATGAGGTGATACGGGGAGGTCGGGAACCCGAGAAGGCCAATGGCGGATCGGGCTATGCCCGGGATGTGCTGCCCATGCCGATTCCAGACGATAATCCGGTGCCGGCGGCGGCGGGAAGGACGCAAAGGGGCCCGGGTGCTCCGTCTTGTCCCTATGGTCACTGCCGAAAATCATCTTGCTGTGGGTCTGTCTCCTGACGAATCGCCCGGTCCTGCGAAAACCCGGCAAGGTCCCATCCGGTTGCACGCGCCACGTCCGTCCAGCGCGGAGGCAATGCGGCTTCCAGTTGAAGCACCTTTCCGTCGGGGTGCAAAAAAGCAAACCGAAGTGCGTGGAGCAACAGCCCTGAAACCCCACTGTGGTCCGCGAAGGCCCTGTTCTGCGGTTTGTCGCCGTGCTGGGAGTCACCGATGATGGGGTGCCTGAAATGGCGCATGTGCAGGCGGATCTGGTGATATCGACCCGTGTGGGGTGTGCATTCGAGCAGGCTGAACCTCGCAGTGGGGTAGCGTGACGCCGGATAGGGCAACTCGCAAGAGGCCAGAGGCCGGAATGAAGTGCGCGCTTCCTTTGGTGGTCCCTCCATGCCTTTCGGAAGGGGTTTGCCGATGCAGCCTTGATGCGTCACCCAACCCCGAACCATACAGAGGTATTCCTTGCGCGTCCCGCGCTCCTCGAATTGGCGTTTGCACACATCGATGGCCTCGGCATCCTTACCGAAGAGGACCACGCCACTGGTAGGCTTGTCGAGCCGATGGACGGGGTCGAGTCGGCCCGGGCGTGCTGCCTTGAGTATATCCCTCAGGTTCTCGTGTTCATGCGCATCAATGGCGGTCCGGTGCATCAGCAAGCCCGGCGGTTTCGACACGGCGAGATAGCGCTCGTCCTCATAAAGCAACCGAATCTCACCGGTGCGCGATAATCCTATGGGTACTGCCGGCATCAATTGCATTAATTTGCGCGACCCTTTGCGGCCGAACAGGAATCAACTACGGCACAAAGTACCGGACCAGACGCCATGGGAGCACTACGTAATATCCTATTTCTATCGGTCGCAATCGGACTGATGTCAGTCAGTACGATTCAAGCACAGGTGAGTTTTGACCTCGAGGTGGATGTGGTCCTCGACACTGTGCTGTATGATGGCATCGAGGATGTGCCTGCGGGGTACCGACGTTATCGACTGTACGCGGTTCTCCCGGCCGATGACTATTTGATGCTCGGGGTTGCGGCCGACATCGACAGCGATCCTATCATCCCCGGTTTCGGCTACAATGCTCCATGCGGGTGCTACAATTACGCTTCTCCCCTTGTTCCTGCAGGCTACAACAATGGTGCGAGCATCCAGGGTGCCTTCATCGGAATTGACCCCGCCATTGCATACGATACCTGGTGGACTTCGCACATTTCCCAGGCCACGCCGGGGATTACGGTATTCGAGACCCCCGGGGCCTTTCCGGTCGGATACAACAGTTGCACGGACGAAGTGGTGCAGGGTGCCTTGCTCGTCACTGCTGCAGACCCCGTGCACAATACGGTACAGAACGGACGTGCGCTCATTGGTCAAATCACGACATGTGAGAGTTTCGAGTTCAAGGTATGTGTGGCCATGCAGCCGGGACTGGGATCGGACGTGGAGACATTCTGTACCCCCGACTATGTTCAGGTGGGCGATTTCTGCACACCGATGGAGGATCCACAATTCACTGTTCTGGATGAAATCGAGTGTTTTGGTGATGCGGCGTCCATTGAGGTGCTTCCCAACGATCCCATGCAGCCGTTCACATCGACGGTGGAGTACAGCCTCTTTCAATTCACGGGTACGGATACGACCCTGATGCAACAGCAGGTCGGAGATCCCGTCTTCAATGGCATCACGGATGGAAACTACTTCGTATCGCTTGTTGACACGGCCCAGACCGTGGCTTTCTCCACCAACACGTGTCGGGATACCACCGAGGTATTTGCCTTCATTTCCCCGGATGAAATCGTTTTCGAGGCTACACTCACCCAGGACAACATCTGCGGTGATGTCGATGAAGCGACCATCTGTTTTTCTGCTTCAGGGGGAACCGGTGGACTCTCGACAGAAGCATCCCATTCCAACGGCCTTGTGCTCGGACCGGATGCCTCCGACTGTTTCGGTCCGTTGTCCTGCTTTGGTGGCAGTGGAGATTACACGGTGACGGTCACGGATGCTGCCGGGTGCTTCAAGGACACCACCATCACCATTTCCTGCCCGGCGCCGTTGGTGCTCAATGCCTCCGCCACGGAAATCAGCTGTTTGGGATATTCCGATGCCATCTTGACCGCCACGGCTTCGGGAGGGACCGGGACCGTGGTCATGGAAATCCCGGAATTGAACATTACCAACACGTTCGATGGCAGCCTCGATTTCGAGGCAGACAGCCTGGCGAGCGGCACCTACAGTGTGCTCATCACGGATGAGAATGGCTGTACGTCCACCGACCCGGTCATCGTAGAGGACCCCGAGGGCGTCACGGTGACCTACAGCGTGACCGATGTCGCCTGCGCTGGGAATTGCGACGGCCTCATCCTGGCTGACATCAGCGGGGGACAGCTGCCTTACATCATCAGTACGACGGACTTGGATGGCACTCCTGTGGTCTCCGGACAGCTTTGCCCTGGCGACTACATCCATATCACGGAAGATGGCAACCAGTGTCTGGTGACGGACACCATAGAAATCTTTGGCCCGGACACCATCACCTTCAGCTACAATGTTTCCAATGTCCCCTGCAGCGGGGCAAACGGTGGTCAGATATGCGTGGACGACCTGGCTGGAGGTTCAGGAACGCTTACACCACAACTTGTTCCGCTTCCCACGAACAGCTGGGACGGCGAGTGTTTCAATGTTCCAGCGGGGATATACGATGTACTGGTCCAGGATGCCGTTGGATGCACGAGTGCCTCCGTACAGGTTCAGATTGAGGAGCCGGCACCCATTCAGATCATTCCGACGATCACACCCATTTCCTGCACGGGAGCCGGGGACGGGGTCCTTATCGTGAATGCTTTGGGAGGCAGCGGTGAACTTGGCATGATCTCACCCTTTGTTTTCCCCAGTCTGCCCGATACCCTTGCGGCACTTGGTCCCGATTCATTGATGCTCGTGGTGGGTGACTCTCTGGGGTGCATCGACAGTCTGCAGGTGGGGATTCCCGAGCCCGATCCGGTGGACCTTGACGTCCTGGGTGTAGTGTTTCCGGAGTGCGGAGGTGATTGTACTGGCGGCATCGAGGTCAGCATCGGTGGGGGCACAGGCAGTCTTGCGCTTTATGAAGATGGTGTGAGCGACTCGACAGGGGTCATTCCGAGCGGCTTGGTCAATCTCTGTGCGGGCACTTATCCGCTCTTCCTGAGCGATGACAACGGTTGTATGGACTCGGTCGTGGTTGTCATCGAAGAACCGGATCCCTTGTTGTTCGACATCACTGTCCAAGATGTGACATGCACCGGAATGGACGACGGTGTGGCCATCATCGGCACCATTGGGGGGTCGGGAGAGACCGCATGGGAATTCGTTGGTGGCGCTGTGGATGTATTGAACCTCTTTGAGGGCGAGTACTTTGTCTCTGCGGTGGATACGGCTGGATGTACGGCAGATTCGAGCTTCTTCGTGGAGGCCGACATCGTCACCGACATGTTGGTCGAGATCTTCACCTCGCCGGTCACCTGCTGGCAGACTTCGGATGGTACAGCTACGGCGGCCGTAACCGGAGGTCAATTGCCGCTGCAGTTCATCTGGAGTGATCCGGATGCCCAGACGACAGCCACGGCCATCGGCTTGACCGAAGACGTCTACAGCGTGACGGTCACCGACAACATCGGATGCACCCTGGGCTTCCTTGCCACTGTGGAACCCACGGAAGAGTGCCTGTTCATCGCCGATGCCATCACGCCCAATGGAGATGGTATCAACGACCGCTGGGTCGTGGGTGGACTCGAGTTCTATCCGCAGAGTGAGGTGCAGGTGTTCAACCGTTGGGGACAGTTGCTGTTCCGTTCGAAACCCGGCACGACCTGGTGGGATGGCACGGCCGATGGCGCCTTGCTGCCGGCCAGTGATTATTACTACGTCATCACTGTGGAACCGGGGGCAGAGCCCATCACGGGAACCGTCACCCTCAAGTATTGATCGACATGCAGCGCATTTCCATCAAATCCACCATTTTCTGTCTTCTGCTCGTCGAAGGCCTCATGTTCATCGGTGCTTCCGGTGCTGATGCCCAACAGTTGGCCAGACAGACACAATTCGTTCAGAATCCCTTCGTGGTGAATCCTGCTTTCGCAGGTACGGAATTGGGGACGTTCGGTGCACTGAGCCACCGCGAGCAGTGGACGGGCTTCCAGGGGGCACCCTCTACCAGCACGGTGACGGTGACCAGCAGTCTGCCCAACCGCTTCGGTTTCGGAGTCAATGTTGAGCGCGACAACCAAGGCGGGGCATACAGCCGCACCAGCTTCGAATTGGCAGGCACCTACACCATCGATCTCAACAACCAGGACGCCGTCTCTTTCGGCCTTGGTTTGACGGGGAGAAATACCCGTTTCGACGGTTCGGACCTCCAACTGTGGCAACCGGATGACCCTGCCATCACGGGGGCCGTGGAGAGCAGTTTTGCCTTTGATTCCCGATTCGGGCTCATGGTGTTCGGTCAGTACTACCAATTCGGATTGGCTGTTTCGAACCTGTTGCAGACACCACTCGGGTTGGAGTCGGAGCCTACGGACTCGCGCAACCGCGGCATCCGTCACTACGCTCTGACCGGCCGTTACGATTACGCATTTGATCAGCAGTGGACGGTGCAGCCTGCACTGATGATGCGGTTCACGGAAATCACGCCCATCCAGTTGGACCTGAACGTTCGTGCCCTCTATCAGAACCGCTACTGGGGTGGCCTTGGCTTCCGTCAGGGAGACGCCCTCGTGCTGATGGTGGGGGCGGCCTTCCAGGACATTCAGGTGGGGTACGCATACGATGCGGCCACAGGCGCCATTGGGAATCTTTCACCGAGCACGCATGAAATCACGGTATCTTACGTGTTGCCTAGGCGTGGAGCCGGGTTCAGGGGCATGGGAGGGCGACTGCTCGACCGCAACCTGATCATCAGAAACTGACAGACATGTTCAAGCACATTACTTTCTGCATCGCGTTGCTCTCTTGCGCATACATCGCAGATGCCCAATTCGTGGAATTGGTCGTCGAGGAAGTGGACAACATGGGGCAGGTCCCCGGCAAGACATACCGCATCTATGCACAGATGGAAGCAGAGGGGGACGTGGTCGATGCCATCTTCGGGGATGGGGAGGACTACCTGGAGGTCAAGAGCACCGCTCCTTTCTTCCAGCACGAGCGCGGTGCCAATTCGGCCAACGAGCTGCAGCGTTCAGAGGTGCAGTCGGTGGCCGGACTCAAGTACGACAGTTGGGTGACCATCGGTTACGAGGACAACTACATGAATGCCCTGACGGCATTCCTGATGGACTTCAGTGAGTTCGAGCAGGGAGGACGGCTCTACACCAACAATGGTGCATGGTTCGTCACGCCCGACATGCGTCAGGCTGCTGCCGGACCGGATGGCAAACTGCTCTTGATGCAGCTGACCACGGAAGGAGACATCACGGGCCGCATCAACCTGCATGGCCGAACACGGCCGCTGCCGAGCAAGGACGATCCCATGAACATGGTGCCGAAGCTCATCGACATCCGCAACATTGCCATAGACATCAAGCAGTAATCCTGTTTGACGCCAAGACATGAAAAAGGCACCCATCGGGTGCCTTTTTCATTGGGGCGAGGAGTGGGGATCAGTCGTATTTGACCTCACGTACGCCCGAGTTGGCTGAATCGGCATCGAAGGTCAATGCAGCTGAATTGATGCAGTACCGGAGACCCGTGGGCCGTGGCCCATCCTCGAAGACATGTCCGAGGTGGCCTCCGCAGGCCGAACACAGGACTTCTACGCGCCGCATGATCCAGCTGTCATCCACTTCTTCGGTAACGGCCGCACCTTCGGCGGGCTGGAAAAAACTGGGCCATCCGGTGCCGGACTCGAACTTGTGCTCGGAGTCGAAGAGGGCCTGGCCGCAGCCGGCGCACCGGTAGACGCCTTTTTCGTGGTGGTCCCAGTATTCGCCCGTGAAGGCGCGCTCCGTTCCTTTTTCGCGCAGGACGAAGCACGCCATGTGGGGCAAATCCTCCCGCCATTCATCTTCAGACTTCGTGACGGTCAGTCCTGAGTCCACCGGTGCCGGCTCGTTCGCAGATTCTGTTTGTGCGGTGCAGGAGGTCATGCCGAGTCCGAAGACAAGGCAGGAGAGGAGGAGGGGGTTGTTTTTCATGTCAGGTGGATTTCAGATGTTCATCCGCTCACGGAGGAACGGCGCCGTAGCTGACTGCATGGACCGTGCCACTTCTTCCGGCGTTCCAGACGCCACGAGTTGGCCGCCGTGCCTTCCGCCTCCGGGACCGAGGTCCACGATGTGGTCGGCAGCCGCCATCACATCGATGTTGTGCTCCACGCAGATGACGGTGTGCCCCTGTACAATAAGGGCTTCGAAGGCCCGCAGCAGCTGTGCCACATCGTGAAAATGCAGGCCAGTGGTCGGCTCATCGAAAATGAAGACGGTGTGCCCTGCCCGCTCCCCTTTGGCCAGGAAGGCTCCGAGCTTGATGCGTTGGGCTTCGCCGCCACTGAGCGTGGTCGCACTCTGTCCCATGCGCACATAACCGAGCCCCACGTCGATCAGCGGAGCCAGCTTGCGGACGATGGAGCGCTCTGCCGCCGTCGGCTTGGGGCGCGCTGCGAAGAAGGCAGAAGCATCGGCCAGCGTCATCTCGAGGATGTCGTGGATGTTCTTGCCGTCCAGTTCCACTTCGAGCACGGCATCGGTGAAGCGCCGCCCCTTGCAGGCGTCACAGGTCAGCGTGACATCCGCCATGAACTGCATGCCGATCGAGACCCGCCCCTCACCTTCGCAGGTCTCGCAACGCCCACCGCTGGTATTGAAGCTGAATACCGAAGGCTTGTATCCGCGGTTCCGCGCCAGCGGCAGGGCCGAAAAGCAGGAACGCACATCATCCCAGGCCTTGACATAGGTGGCCGGGTTGCTGCGGCTGCTCTTCCCAATGGGGTTCTGGTCGACGAATTCCACAGCCTCGATGCGGCCCACATCGCCTGTGAGGCCATCGCTCACACCAGGCCGGTCGCCACCGAGGTCGAGGTGGCGCATCAGCAGCGGATGCAGGATGCGCTTGACGAGGGTGCTCTTGCCCGAACCCGAAACGCCGGTTACCACGTTCAGCGCTCCGAGTAGGAAGCCGGCGTCCACGGAACGCAGGTTGTGCTCCTTGGCCTGGTTGACCGACAGCTGACCGATGCCTTTCCGCCGGATTTTCGGAATGTCGATGCGCAGGTCTCCCCGGAGGTATCCTGCTGTGAGGGACGCCTCGGATGCCATGAGTTGCTCCAGCCCTCCTGAAAAAACCACGTGTCCACCTTCCGAGCCCGCCATGGGGCCCAGATCGAGGATGTGGTCGGCTGAGCGGATGACGGCTTCCTCATGCTCCACCACGACCACGGTGTTGCCGACATCCCGCAACCCGGTCAAGACCTTGATGAGCCGCTCCGTATCGTGGGGGTGCAGTCCGATGCTCGGCTCGTCCAGCACATAGGTGCTGCCCACGAGGCTGCTGCCCAGGCTCGTGCCCAATTGGATGCGCTGGCTTTCTCCGCCACTGAGGGTGGCGCTGCCCCGGTTGAGCGTGAGGTCTCCCAATCCAACATCCAACAGGAACTGCAGCCGGTGCTCGAGTTCAATCAGGAGGCGTTCGGCAATGTCCCGTTCCTGGGGCGTCAGGTTCAGATTGCGCAGGGTATCGAGCACTTCATCGACGGGCAGCCACAAAAGGTCGGGGAGGGGGTGCCCGTCGATCCGGACATGGCGGGCTTCCGGTTTCAGACGGCTTCCGCCGCAGGCATCACAGGAAGTCCGCCCACGGTAACGGCTCAGCATCACGCGGTTCTGGATCTTGTAGCTCTTGGCTTCCAGGCGTTGGAAATAATCGTGGATGCCCCGCCACCAGCGGTTGCCATTCCACAAGGCAT
>CALKUW010000140.1 GCA_937996585.1 uncultured Flavobacteriales bacterium | reverse complement strand
CCCACGTAGGGGAGGGCAAAGGATTGCCTGAGCGGGCCTTCCGGATCGCCGTGCATGTGGGCGTGCAGGATGTGGTCCAGGGCGCCGTGCTGTATGCCCACCCCAAGGATGAGCAGGACGGCCAGCGGAGTCTGGGCGGCGGGCAGCCAATGCCAGAGCGCATCGCCAAGCAGGGCCCCGGCGAACAACAGGACCAGGGTCCACCTGCGCACCTTTCCGGCATCCTGGAACATGGAGGTACCCATCATGGGACAAAGGAAAGGCCCACCCCCTGAATGGGAGTGGGCCCGATTTCCTTGCTGGTTGTCAGAGGGATCAGCTGTTGCTGTCCTTCACAGCCAAAGCGTATACGACGAGACCGAATCCGATCTTGTTGATGGCGTCACCGATGTTGTAGACAACGTCCATGGAGTACTGCATTCCAAAGATGTCGCCTTCGCCACCGTACCATCCTGCGGTTCCGATCATGTAGCCCAAGGGGTAGATGGCCCATCCTGCGAGGACGAACCAAGCGAGCCACTTGTTGGCTTCCGCCACGGCGCCACCGGCGTTGTCGGCCAAGGCCTTGACTTCACCGAACCAGACGAGGTAGACGATGTAGAAGTAAGCGATGCCGGAGAAGAGGCCCCAGAGCCACGCCTGATCGCGGTACATGGCCTCACCGGCGTATCCGGTGACCAGCATGATCACGGAAGCGAAGATGAGTTTCCACATGAGTCCCATCGTACCACCTGCTTTCTTGGTGATGAGGTAGAACTCCACGCACATGAGTGGTACCGTCAAGGTCCAGTCAACATAGCGGAAGTCGATGGGGCTGCTACCGGTCGCGAGGTAGTAATCGCGCATGTAGTAGTAGTGGACAAACGCGATGAACGTGATGATTCCACTAACGAGCAGGGAGGTACGCCACTTTTTGTCGACGTTGCCCATCTCGCAGAAGAAGAAGACGGAAGCGGCCATCATGGCCATGCAGCCTACGAAGAAGGTAAAGCTGGTCGCATTACCGAAATACTCGCTGCTGTACAGACTTGCGTCTGCAAGGATTAGAGAAAGGTTCATGTTGTGTGTGTGGTTTTGAACGTGTTCAACGTACACACCAAAACCGTAGAGCCCGATGCTTGTTCAAGAAAATTGCAAAAAAAGTGAACGGGAAACAGCGAATAGCCTTGGAACATCCACTCAATCAAGCAGTTGCAGTTCGGAAAAAATTTTGTGCATGGGGAGCCCCATAACGGTGTAGAAGCTCCCTTTCAAGGTGTGAATGGCACACATGCCGATCAGGTCCTGTGCGCCATAGGCCCCTGCTTTGTCGAACGGAGCGTGGTTTTGGACGTAATGCTGTGCAAAGGCCTCTGTAATGTGTCCAAAAGACACAGAGGCTGTGTCGTGGTGTGTTTTGATCTCCTCGGGATGGCGGCCATCGACGATGCAGAAGGCCGTGGTGACGTCGTGGGTGCGGCCCGACAACTGGCGCAGCATGTCGAGGGCTTCTTCCTCTGAACCGGGTTTCTCCAGGGTTCGGCCATCGAGCTGGACGACCGTATCGCTGGTGATGAGGACTTCCTCCTCGCTGAGCGCAGGGGCAGCAGCGCGTGCCTTGAGCTCGCTGAGGTAGCGCGGGATCTCGGGGCCTTGGAGCTCGTCCGGGTAGACTTCGTCCGCATCCGTGGGACGCACGATGAATGGGATGCCCAGTGCGGAAAGCAATTGGTGCCGACGTGGCGAAGCGCTGGCGAGAACGAGTTGCCGCCCTTCGAGGCTGGGGAGCAATGGCAGGGCGGATGGCCCGTCGGGTACGATGAGGGTGTTCTGGTTCATGCGTGGTGCAAAACAACACCGGAATGCCGGGTGCGTTCACCTTGGGGGGCGGTTCCCCGCTTGTAATTTCGTCGGCTTACCGGTCACACATGGACAGCATCCTCATACTCGACTTCGGTTCCCAATACACCCAGCTCATTGCCCGTAGGGTCAGGGAGTTGAACACTTTTGCGGAAATCAAGCCGTGGAACGGCGACTGGCGCTCCCTGCTGGAGACTGCCCCGGAGGTCGATCCGCAAGGCCGGAACTGGAAGGGTGTCATCCTTTCGGGTAGCCCCCACAGCGTGCGGGATGCCGATGCGCCTTCCCCCGACCTCGATGGGGTCCGTGCCAAGTGGCCGGTGCTCGGGGTGTGCTTCGGCGCCCAATGGCTCGCCCAAAATGGAGGGGGCAGCGTGGAGGCGAGTGACAGCCGTGAATACGGTCGCGCGCACCTGACGCACATCGACACATCGGACCGCCTCTTCGCCGGGATGACCGAGGGAAAGCAGGTGTGGATGAGCCACGGAGACACCATTCAAGGGGCCGGAGGCCGCACGCGCATCACCTGCAGTACGGAGGACGTCAAGTTTGCCGGTTTCGCCTTCGAGGACGAGCCGACCTGGGGCATCCAATTCCATCCGGAGGTCTACCACAGCGAGGAGGGGCTGACCTTGCTCCGCAACTTCGTGCACGACATCTGCGGGTGTTCTGCCGACTGGACGCCGGCCCATTTCGTGGACACGACGGTCGACGAACTCAAGGAAAAGCTGGGCGATGACCATGTGGTCCTCGGACTGAGTGGTGGCGTTGATTCCAGCGTGGCGGCCATGTTGCTGCACCGGGCCATCGGCGACCGGCTCCATTGCATCTTCGTCGACAACGGATTGCTCCGGAAGCACGAGTTCGAGGAGGTGCTCGAAGGTTACGAGGGGATGGGGCTGAACGTCAAAGGCGTCCGTGCCGCCGACCGCTTCTACAGCGCCCTCGCCGGCGTCTCCGACCCCGAAGGCAAGCGCAAGGCCATCGGCGCCACCTTCATCGATGTGTTCGACCACGAGAGCGGGCTCCTCGAGGGGGTCAAGTGGCTCGGGCAGGGCACCATCTACCCGGATGTCATCGAGAGCGTTTCCGCCACGGGCGGTCCCAGCGCCACCATCAAGAGCCACCACAACGTAGGCGGGCTCCCGGACTACATGAAGCTCCAGGTTGTCGAGCCACTGCGCATGCTCTTCAAGGATGAGGTGCGCCGCGTAGGCCGCGAGATGGGGCTGGATCCGAAGCTGCTGGGGCGTCACCCGTTCCCCGGTCCAGGACTCGGCATCCGCATCCTCGGTGAGGTCAACGCCGAGAATGTCCGGCTCCTCCAGGACGCTGACCGCATCTGGATCGACAAGCTCCGCGAGCACGGCCACTACGACCGCGTGTGGCAGGCTGGCACCATCCTGTTGCCCATTCAGAGCGTGGGCGTCATGGGCGATGAGCGGACCTACGAACAGGCCGTCGCCCTGCGCGCGGTGAGCTCCACGGACGGCATGACGGCCGACTGGGTGGATTTCCCCCACGCCTTCCTCGCCGAGGTCTCCAACGCCATCATCAACAAAGTGCGCGGCATCAACCGCGTGGTCTACGACATTTCCTCCAAGCCCCCCGCCACGATCGAATGGGAGTAAGGGGCGCGACATACCGATTGGCAGCCCTGTTGTTGTGCTGTTCTTCGCTGCTGCTGTGGGCGCAACCGGAGCGCACGCACAAGGTCGAGCGCAAGGAGACGGCCTACGGCATTGCCCGCCAGTACGGTGTGGACCTCAATGCCCTGTTCGACTTGAATCCCTGGGCCGAATCCGGCATCCGCAAAGGAGACGTGTTGCGCATTCCCGTTAGATCGGAGCCCGCTTCCCCCCAACCCGCCACTACGCCGGATTCACTTGACATGCCTCCTCGAACTGTTGAGAAGAAGGAGGAGGTGCCGGGGTCAGACCACGGGCAGGTCGACACTTTCCCGAGGGACATGGCGCGGCGGCGTCCGGTTCCGCCCACCTGGGCGAAGGACACGGTTCGTGTGGCGGTGTTCCTTCCTTTCCACGCAGGGCGGGACAGTTTGAGCAGGCAGGAGGAGCGGCTGCGGCAGATCGCCCGTGACTGCGCGGCCGGCATCCGGGTGGCGCTCGATTCAGGTGCAGTCATGGGAAGCCATTTCGATGTGCGCTTTCTCGACTCGGGCCAGGACACTTCCGGCGCCATGCTTTGCGCTCCGGAACAGCTGTGGCAGGGAAGAAACGTGGACATCGCCTTGGGTCCCCTCAAGCGCTCGCGTTTCCTGGAGGTCAGGAATTGGCCGAGTATGAGTGGGGCGGCCCATGTGGCGTTGACGGACCTCGGCGACAAGCTGGCAGAAAGCGGGACGGGCATTCTGATGCCCTACCCTCAGGTGGAGGCCCGCATGCAGGCTTTGGCCGAGCATGTGGCCCGCCAGCATCGTGGCGAGCGGGTGTTGTTCCTTGCCACCGGGGACATCCGCAACCTGGACGCCGAGGCGGCCTTCCGCAATGCATGGACCTCCCTTGAGGTGCAGGACAGCCTGTTGTTGATGGATGAGGTTGAGGTCGAATCGAAAGGGCTCGGGTTCCTGCGTGATTCACTCACGGATGTCCGGCGCAATATCCTGGTCGTACCGGGTGGCAAGGCGAACCGGTCTCTGGCGGGCGTGCTCCAGACGGAGATGCAGCTCGGAGACACCATGGATTTCAGGTTATACGCCGATGAGGCCTGGGCCTTCTTCCGTTTTCTCGATTTCGATTTGCGGGAGCGCGTGGGGTTCACCGTCGTGGACGGGTATGGCAGTTTGCCGGATTCCTCGGCAGTTGTTCCCTTCGATTCCACCACCTTCTGCGTTGCACAGTCCATGGCGAACATGCGCGGCGGCGCCCCCGGTGCTTATGGGTGGCTTGCCCACGATGTGACACGCGATGTCATGATGTGGACTGCAGGGCATGGCCGTGATTGGACGGTCAGGCTCGCCGGAGGAGAGCGACTGATTCATCCAAATCCCTCTGCATCAGGCCAGTTGCACCGTTTCGACTGGGTGCCGGCAGCGGGTGCCGGAGGGCTGGTCAATGGGGCCACCCGCATCCTGAGACAAGAGGACTTCCAATGGGTCGAGGTTGCCCAATCCTCTGCCGGTATGGGCGGGGCTGATTCAATGCAGAACCCATGATGGACGTGGACTTCCTCCGCTCCGTGGAATCGGCCTACCGTGCCGTGCAGGACGAACAGATTGCGGGATTGCGCGCCTTCGATGCCGAGGTCAACCTGACGCGGGATGCCTGGGACAGACCGGGAGGTGGTGGCGGTGATACCCGCATCCTGGTCGACGGGGCCATCATCGAGAAGGGCGGGCTGAATTTCTCCGCAGTAGAGGGTGAGGTCAATGCCGCCCTCGCCCAGCAACTCAAGACGAAGGCCACCCGTTTTGCGGCCACGGGCGTATCCAGTGTTCTTCATCCCTGCAACCCGCACGTTCCCATCATCCACATGAACGTCCGGTATTTCACCCTCGACGATGGAACATGGTGGTTCGGTGGGGGCATCGACCTGACTCCCCATTACGTCATTCCTGGCGAGGCCCGGGCCTTTCACGAGGAGCTACAGGCCATCTGCGACCGGCATGCGGTGGCCGATTACCCGGCCTTCAAGGCCTGGGCTGACCGTTATTTCTACAGTCCGCACCGGGGTGAATCACGGGGTGTGGGCGGCATCTTCTTCGACCACATGGGGCGTGAGGGTGACGTCGATCGCGAAGCGGCCCTGGCCTTCTGCGTCGACCTTGCCAGCCAATACGCGGCCATCTACCGCCGCCGCGCGGAGCCCTTCACCCACCAATTCGTGGACGCTGAAGACGTGGCTTGGCAAGGCCTGCGGCGCGGCCGGTATGTGGAGTTCAACCTCGTCCACGACCGCGGTACGCGCTTCGGCTTGGTCTCTGGTGGCCGCACCGAGAGCATCCTCATGAGCCTGCCTCCCCGGGCGGATTGGACCTATGACCATCAGCCGCCCGAAGGATCGCGCCAAGCCGAAACCCTCGCCTGGCTTCGGAAGGGGACGGAAGGGGTGGATTGGCTGTCCGCCTGAACGGCGTCAGGGAATCCCGATGTACTTGTGGGTCTGCAGGCTGATGCGCCAACCTGGACGGGTGGCGATCCAGGACAGGATCCAGAACGTGGCCTCGTCGCGCTTGTCCCATTCCGGCTGCAGGTAGCGGGCGCAATCTTCGCGCAACTTGTCGGCATGTCCGGCGGCCCAGTCCATGTCGCTCCGGTGGTAGACTACCGCTTTGAGCTCATCGGCCAAGGGGTAGACGTCCTCCCGGCAGGCCTTGAACTTCTTCGGACTCAACGTCACCCAGTCCCATGAACCCGTTAGGGGGTGGGCACCGCTCGTTTCGATGTGGGTCCGCAGCCCGGCTGCACGCAGCGCATCGGTCAAGGGGGCGAGGTCGTGCATGGCGGGTTCGCCGCCGGTGACCACGACCACCTTTCGGCCGCTCTCGAGGGCGTCCTGGACAATGGTTTCGAGTGACACGCGGGGATGGGCGTCGGCGTCCCAGCTTTCCTTCACATCGCACCAGACGCATCCCACGTCGCAGCCGCCCAGCCTCAGGAACCAGCTCGGTGTGCCGGTGTAGGCGCCCTCACCCTGAACGGTGGCGAAGGCCTCCATTACGGGGTAAGTGACGTCGTTGCTCATGCGAGGCGGCCGAAGAGGTCGAATTCGGTGGCGGACTCAATGGTGACGTCCGCAAAGTCGCCGAGGCGGACATAAGTTTCGGCTCCGCCTTCCACGCGCACCTCGCAGTCCACGTCGGGGCTGTCGAACTGCGTGCGGCCCACGAAGATGCCGGCGTCGTTCCGATCGAAGAGGACCTTGAAGGTCTTGCCCACCTTGGTGGCATTGAGCTCGGCGCTGATGCCGGCCTGCAGGCCCATCACGTCCTCCACGCGCTGGCGCTTGACTTCCTCCGGGACGTCGTCCTCCATGGTGTAGGCGTGGGTGTCCTCCTCGTGGCTGTAGGTGAAGCAGCCAAGGCGGTCGAAGCGGCTCTCCGCCACCCAGTCCATCATCTCCTTGTGATCGTCCTCGGACTCGCCGGGGAAGCCGCAGATGAGCGTCGTACGGATGGCGATGTCCGGCACGCGGGAGCGGATGTCGGCCAGCAGCTTGGCCGTCTTCTCGCGGGTGATGCCGCGCCGCATGTTTTTAAGGACCTGGTCGGCCCCATGCTGCAGCGGCATGTCGAGGTAGTGGCAGACGTTGTCGCGCTCCGCCATCACGTCGAGGACGTCCATGGGGAAGCCACTGGGGAAGGCGTAATGCAGGCGGATCCACTCGATGCCGTCGACCTCGCTGAGGCGGCGGACCAGCTCGGCCAGCCGGCGTTCCTTGTACAGGTCGAGCCCGTAGTAGGTCAGGTCCTGCGCGATGAGGATGAGCTCCTTGACGCCCTGTTCCACAAGGCCTTCGGCCTGCTTGACGAGGTCCTCGATGGGGGTGGAGCGGTGCTTGCCACGCATCAGCGGGATGGCACAGAACGCACAAGGCCGGTCGCATCCCTCGGCGATCTTGAGGTAGGCGTAATGCTGGGGCGTGGAAAGGAGCCTTTCGCCCACGAGTTCCTTGCGGTAGTCCGCGTTGAGCGTCTTCAGAAGCTTGGGCAGTTCGCGCGTGCCGAAATAGGCGTCGACGTCGGGGATCTCCTGCTCCAATTCGTCGCGGTAGCGTTCGCTCAGGCAGCCGGTGACGTACACGCGCTCGACACGGCCGTCCTGCTTGGCATCGGCGAACTGAAGGATGGTGTCGATGCTTTGTTGCTTGGCGCTCTCGATGAAGCCGCAGGTGTTGATGATGACCACCGGGGCAGCTTCCACGGGGGTGTCGTGGGTGACCTCGAAGTCATTGGCCTGCAATTGCCGCATCAGCACCTCCGAATCGAAGGTGTTCTTGGCGCACCCGAGGGTGACCACGTGGGCGCGGCGGCGGGAAGCGGTGCGGGCCCTCATGGTGCGTCGTTTTCCGCCCCGAATGATTCCGGCAGCAGTGAGTCCACGAATTCCATGGCGTTGAAGACCTGCAGGTCCTCGGGCTGTTCGCCTACCCCGATGAAGCGCACCGGAATCTTGAATTCCTCGGCGATACCGATGACCACCCCACCTCGGGCGGTGCCGTCCAGTTTCGTCAGCACCAATCCCGTGACTTCGGTGGCGGCGGTGAACTGCTTCGCCTGCTCGAGGGCGTTCTGCCCCGTGGAACCATCCAGCACGAGCAGGACTTCGTGGGGCACGCCGGGGGCGATCTTCTGCATCACCCGCTTGATCTTGGACAGCTCGTCCATCAGGTGCTTCTTGTTGTGGAGGCGCCCGGCGGTATCGATGAGCACGACATCGTGTTGCTTGGCGACCGCGCTCTGCACCGCGTCAAAGGCGACGGCGGCGGGGTCGGCATCCTGGCCCTGCGCCACGAAGTGGGCGCCGGTGCGCTCCGCCCAGACCTTCAATTGGTCGACTGCGGCGGCCCGGAACGTATCCGCTGCTCCGACGGTGACCTTGAGTCCCCGCGCGGCGAACTGGTGGCAAAGTTTGCCGATGGTCGTGGTCTTGCCCACACCGTTGACCCCAACGATGAGGAAGACGTACGGCCCCTCCGTGGGCGGAATGGACAGGTCCGTGGGCTGGTCGCCGCGATGGGCTTCGAGCATGCCGGCGATCTCCTCGCGGAGCATGGGAAGCAACAGGTCGATGGACTTGGATGCGGCGCGCGAGGTCCGGTCCTCGATGCGCTCGATGATCCGGGTGGTCGTGCCCACGCCGATGTCACTGGTGATGAGGGCCTCTTCGAGCTCTTCGAGGACGTCGTCGTCGATGTCCTGCTTGCCCATGACGGCCCGGGAGAGCTTCTCGAGCACACCGCGCTTGCTGCGGGCAAGACCGCGGTCCAGGGTTTCCTTCTTTTCCGAGCTGAACAGCCGCTTGAAGAATGACATGAGCCTAAGGTAAGGGGTGGATGCAACGAGGGCCGGCCTCCGGGGTTCGGAAGTCGGCCCTCGTCCGCCTCAGGGGCAGTGAACCGGGTTCAGTTGGCGAACCAGGCCTTGACTTCGTCGTTGTGGACGACTTCCTGACGGAAAGCGTACGCACCCGTCTTGGGGCTGCGGTACATCTTGATGCACATTGTGTGCTGCTTTCCACCTCCCTTCTGGAGCGATGCAACGGTCTTCTTTGCCATGGTTTCTCAGATCAGGGGGTTACTTGATTTCCTTGTGGACCGTCATCTTCCGCAGGATCGGGTTGTATTTCTTCAACTCGATGCGGTCGGGGGTGTTCTTGCGGTTCTTCGTGGTCACGTAGCGGGACGTGCCGGGCATGCCGGAGTCCTTGTGCTCGGTGCACTCGAGGATGACTTGTACGCGGTTGCCTTTCTTCGCCATGGTCCGGGAAAATGGAGGGCAAAGATAGTCATTTCCCCGTCCAATGCACCATGTGGATAAGCACATGCGCATTCCTGCGTTGGACAAGGTACCCCGTTTACTTTCGATGTGATGTCACGACGCGCCGCTACTTCCCGCAAATCAAGGAATTCCAAGGCCAAGGCCGCTCCGAGGAACCGCCGCCTCGACGAGGTGGAATTGGCCACCGCATCCAAGGTGGCATCCAAGACCAAGGGCGCCAAGGGCAAAAAGTCGGGTGCCAAGGATGGAATGACGCGCCGCGAACAGCGAAAGGAGGAACGCCGCATCCGTCAGGAGGAGCGTCTGGCGGCACGCGAGGCCCGGCGCGAAGCATGGCGGGAGCGCATGGCGTGGACCCGCGACCCACGGCTCAAGCAGGCGGTGGGCATCCTGGCACTCGCGTCCGGCGGATTTATGGTGCTGGCGGGGGTCAGCGCGGTGCTGACCGGTGCGGCCGACATCCGGCTCATCCAGGGTGCGGCTGCCCCCGGTGAGGGGAGCTATGCCAACCTGCTCGGAGCATTGGGTGCCCGTTGGGCCTTCGTGTTCATGCGCGGAGGCTTCGGTGTGGCAGCACCTCTGTTCGGGGCTTGGCTTTTCGCTGCCGGCCTCCGGCAATTGGCACCGGAAAGGATGCCCCATCCTGGCCGGGCATTCCGGAGTGTGTTGGTTGCCGCGTTGTTGCTGCCATGGGCCATGGGGCTCATCACATTGAGCTTCGATGCGGAGACGGGGTTGGTCACGGGTTGGGGCAATGACCACCTCGTTGGTGCCGTGGGCCTCTGGATGACACAATGGAGTCGATTTGCACTCGGATTGGCCGGTTCCGTTCTCGCATTGGTCGCCGCCTTCGCGTTGTGGGCCGTGGCGCACCCCAATGTTTCCCGGGGCTTGCTCGAGTTCTTTGCCCGCGCGGAGGAACCGGAAGACGGTGTTGCACAGGAGGATGCATCGGATGATGGGGTGCCTGAGGATGCAGATACACTGGGAGAAACTGAAGATGAATCCGAGGAAACTGCTGTAGGGGAGGAGTGGGACCCCTACATGGAACCTGAGCGGATGCCGGCAACGGATTCAGAGGCGACACCTGAGGAAGATGAGGATGGCAGAGAAGTTCAAGGTGTTGTACCGGAAGTGGCCATCGAACCAGCGCGGCCTTCTCCGGATCCGGTCGCGCCGGTGATTCCCTCGGAGCCTGCGCCGGAAGCAGAACCAGAGTCCGGGGCGACCTTGGAGGTCGAAGAGGCCACCGAGGAGGCTTCCCTCACGGAGGACGAAATCGACGCCAAGGTCCAGGCTTTCGGGGAGTACGATCCCACGCTGGAACTGAGCCGATTCGAGTTGCCCAACATCGACCTGCTTGCCGCCCATGGCTCAGGAAAGACAGAAGTTAGTCAGGAGGAGTTGGAGGCCAACAAGCAACGCATCGAGGACACCCTGCGGAACTACGGTATCGAGATTGCGAGCATCAAGGCCTCCATCGGCCCTACGGTGACCCTGTACGAACTGGTGCCCGCGCCCGGCGTCCGGATTTCCAAGATCAAGAACCTCGAGGACGACATTGCCTTGAGCCTGGCCGCCTTGGGCATCCGGATCATCGCGCCGATTCCGGGACGCGGCACCATCGGCATCGAGGTGCCGAACTCCAACCCGGATGTGGTGAGCATGCGCTCGCTCATCGCCAGCGACAAGTTCCAGAACAGCGATGCGGCCCTGCCCATCGCCATCGGCAAGACCATCTCCAACGAGACCTACGTCTTCGACCTGGCCAAGATGCCGCACATGCTGATGGCCGGTGCCACCGGTCAGGGTAAGTCGGTGGGCCTCAATGCGATGCTCGTCTCCCTGCTCTACAAGAAGCACCCGAGCCAGCTGAAGTTCGTCCTGGTGGATCCGAAGAAGGTGGAATTGACCCTCTTCAACCACATCGAACGCCACTACCTCGCCAAGCTGCCCGACACCGAGGAGGCCATCATCACCGACAACAGCCAGGTGGTGCGGACCATCAAGTCGCTGTGCCTCGAGATGGACCAGCGGTACGAGCTCCTCAAGAACGCCCAGTGCCGCAACCTCAAGGAGTACAATGCCAAGTTCGTCCGGCGCAAGCTCAACCCGGAGAACGGCCACCGCTACCTGCCCTACATCGTGCTCGTCATCGACGAGTTTGCCGACCTGATCATGACGGCGGGCAAGGAGGTCGAGATGCCGATCGCGCGCCTCGCCCAGCTGGCTCGGGCCATCGGCATCCACTTGATCATCGCCACCCAGCGTCCGTCGGTCAACATCATCACCGGTACGATCAAGGCGAACTTCCCTGGTCGGGTGGCCTTCCGTGTGACCTCCAAGGTGGACAGCCGGACCATTCTCGATGCCGGGGGTGCAGACCAGCTCATCGGCCGCGGTGACATGCTCCTGTCCACCGGCAACGACCTCATCCGCCTGCAGTGCGGCTTCGTCGATACCCCCGAGGTGGAGGCCATCACCGACTTCATAGGATCCCAACGGGGCTATCCAGAGGCCCTCATGCTGCCTGAGGTGCCCGACGAGCACAGCGAGCAGATGGCGGACATCGCCAATGAGGAGCGCGACAGCATGTTCGAGGAGGCCGCGCGCATCCTTGTCCTGCACCAGCAGGGGTCGACTTCGTTGCTCCAGCGCAAGCTCAAATTGGGCTACAACCGGGCGGGTAGACTGGTCGATCAGCTCGAGGCCGCGGGCATCATCGGGCCGTTCGAAGGGTCAAAAGCGCGCAAGGTGCTCATCCCCGATGAAGCGAGTTTGGAACAGTTGTTGCGTGGCAGTGGTTCTGAAGAAGAGACCACCGCTTAATTTCGCAACGCCCATGAAAACCGTACTGTCCCGCTTCGCCTTCGTCGTCGCCTTTGTCGCGCTGATTCTGTCGACCGGAAAGGCGCAGGAGGATCCGCGTGCAGACGAACTGCTTGCTGATGTTTCCGAGCGCATGCGTCAGTTTGACTCCGTACATGCCAGCTACACATCCAAGATGATCGACCGGCAAAGCGACCTCGAGATGGACCAGGCCGGAGAGGTCTGGGTCTCCGATGACCGCTACCACTTGCAACTGGGCGATTATGTCATTGTGTCCGATGGTGAAACCGTGTGGACCTACGAGCCCGAGATGGGCGAGTGCTATATCGACGATGCGGAGTCCATCGCGGAGGACGGCGTTGATCCGGCCCGGATGTTCACCATCTGGGAGGAGGGATTCAGAAAGGTCTGGAAAGGGGAGTCGGAAGTGGATGGCCGGGCCCTGGTGCGCATCGACCTGCATCCCACAGGAGCAGATGAGCGGAGTTTCCACACCATCCAATGTTTCATCGATGCAGATTTACTGGAGGTTCGGAAGCTGGTGGTCAAAGGCCGGGAAGGAACGGACGTGGAGTATCGCATAGGCACGTTCGAGGGCAATGCCCTGATACCCGAGGGCGCCTTCACGTTCGATGCGGCCAAGTATCCGGGGACGACGATGATTGATAACCGGCTCTGACGGTCAGTCCAGCGAGATTTCCACGTCATCACTGGCCGGCCGCTGCTGGCAGCAGAGGATGTATCCCTTGGGCACTTCCTTGCCCGGCACCTTCGTTGTGCGTCCCACGGTGTGGCCTGAAATGAGGCGGCCCTTGCAACGGTGACAAATCCCACTCCTGCAATTGGCGGGCATGGAAAGTCCGGCTGCATCAGCTGTTTCCAGGATGGTATTGCAACGGGTAGAGTCGATGACGTGCGTCATGCCGCCCACGGTTACCCTCAATGTTGAAGTGGGGCCGGAGCCCACATTGTCCTCCGGATGCAGGAAGGGCTGTTGCATGAAGGAGAACCGCAGGGGCGTCAGGCTGGGCGTGTGGCGCATTGCTGCCTCATCGACGAGGTCCATGAATCCGGCCGGACCCGAGACGAAGGCCACTTCCGGGAGCGTGTCCTGATGAAAGTCTTCCAGCAGTCTTTGCAGTTTGGCATGGTCGAGCCGTCCGGTGGACAGGTCTTCTCCCGTGGCGCCATCACCCAAGATGTGAAAGACGTTGAATCGCGATGAACGGGCCATGTCGTCCAGTTCCTGCTGGAACATGATGTCCCGGGTAGCGGAGTTCGCGTAGAGCAGGGTAATGCGGTGATCCGGACGGGAGCGCAAGGCGTGCTTCGCCACCGAAATCAAGGGAGTGATGCCGCTGCCGGCGGCAAACAGCAGCAGGTGGTGCGCCTTGTGGTCAATCTTCTCGTCATACCAGTGCCCCTCCGGCGCTGCCACGTTCAGGACGTCGCCAGGTTGCAGCTCTTCCGTGAAGAATTCCGAGGCGCCGCCACGGGCCACCTGTTTGACGGCAACCTGAGGGAGTTGTCCAACCTCATTGACGAGGTTGTAGCTGCGGAAGCAGGTGCGCCCTTCAAGGTTCAAACAGAAAGTGACGCGCTGTCCGGGTTTGTGGGAGAAGAGGGGCAGATGGTCACCGGGGTCGAGGGTGACGAGTACACTCTTGGAGGTCAGCCGCCGAACGTCCCGCACTGCACAGGGCAACGTCTTCGGCATCTTGCCGGAATCCGCATGTTGGATGTGGGTGCGCTGGGGCATATCAAGGGTGGTACAACCCGCAGCCTTGAAGGTTCATGCAGAAACAAAGATTTGTATCCGCCTCGTGCCTGAGGTGCAGGAAAAGGGAACAAGCGCACGGTATGGGTCAATACGCGAGCAGATCCGCACACGCTGCTACCACCCGGGAGGCATTGGGGAGCACCGCGGCTTCCAAGGACTCATTCAGGGGAATCGCGGGCACTTCCATCGAGCCAATGCACCGCACGGGGGCATCCAGGTGCTCGAAGGCCTGTTCCGAAATGGATCCGGCCAGGGCTTGGGCGAAACTGCCCGTGGGCGGCTCTTCGGTCAATACCAGACATCGGTGGTTCCGCTTTACGGATTCAACAACGTGATCGCCATCGTAGGGAGCAAGGCTGCGCAAGTCCACAATCTCGATGCGACCGGGGAATTCGGCAGCGGCTTCCAATGCCCAATGGACTCCCCGGCCATACGTGATGATCGCCAGCGTTGCCGCCCCGTCAGGTTGCTTCTCTGCAGCCAGAACGGTTCGGGCGGTCCCGAAAGGCAAGAGGTAATCTGCAGAGGGTTCCGCAGTCTTCGCAGCCTCCGTTCCGGGCACCTTGGACCAGTAGAGGCCCTTGTGCTCGAGCACGACCACGGGATTCGGATCGGCCACCGCTGCTTTGAGCAGGCCCTTCAGGTCAGCGCCGCAACTGGGGTAGGCCACCTTGATGCCGCGGATGGAGGTCAGGACGCTTTCGATGCTGGAGCTGTGGTAGGGGCCGCCGGAACCATAGGCCCCGATGGGGACCCGGATGACGCTGTTCACCGGCCATTGGCCGTTGCTGAGGAAGTAGCTGCGTGACAACTCCGTGAACAGCTGGTTGAGTCCCGGCCACAGGTAGTCTGCGAATTGGATTTCCACGATGGGTTTGAGGCCCACGGCGCTCATCCCCACTGTACTTCCGACGATGAAGGCTTCTTGTATCGGCGTGTTGAATACCCGGTGATCGCCAAATTTCTGGGCGAGGGTGGCCGCCTCCCTGAAGACCCCGCCGAGTCGCCCTCCGACATCCTGACCATAGAGCAGGGTGGTGGCGTCGCCGGTGAGGATTTCCTGCATGGCGTGCAGGGCCTGGTCCACCATGATTTGGGGCTCCGTGTCTTCTCCGACCCGGTCACCGGTTTCGGTGTCCACCGGAGTGGGCGCCAGGGCAGTGGGCATCAGGTCATCCGGGTTCGGTTCAGCCGCCGACCGGGCTTCATCGAATGCCTGGGCCACCCGTTCCTCGGCTTGCTGGTCGATCCTGTCCAGGTCGCCTTCATTCCACCCTGAATCGAGAAGCGCAGACCTGAAATGGGGCAGGGGATCACGCTTGCTCGCTTCATCCAGGTCGTCCCGGTACCACTCCCTGCGCACGCCGCTGGTATGGTGGCCGAGCAGCGGCACTTTGGCATGCACCAGAACGGGCCGGCGCTCGGTGCGAACGGTGCGGAAAGCCGCTTCCATGGCTTCGACCGATTGGATATAATCATGCCCGTCCAGGGAAAGCACCTCGATGCCGGGGAAAGCCTTGGCAAACGTGGTGGCATCACCGAATCGGATCTCGCTTGAATGCGCGGAGATGTCCCATTCATTGTCTTGCACCACGTATATAATAGGTAGCTGCTTGAGGGCTGCCATATGGAGGGCTTCGGCAACCTCCCCCTCCGTCATGGCGGCATCCCCGATGGAACATACTACAACGGGGGGGTGAGCCCCTTCGACTTCCTGCCCAAGCCCATTGTTTTCCCGGTATTGGATGCCCATGGCCGCTCCTGTGGCAGGAATGGCCTGCATTCCGGTCGCGGAAGAGTTGTGCGGGATCCTGGGCAGGCCCTCCCGTTTGAGCGAAGGGTGGCTGTAGTAGGTGCGCCCCCCGCTGAAGGGGTCGTCGGCCTTGGCGAACAGCTGGAGCATCAGCTCGTAGGGTGTCATGCCAAGCGCGAGCAGCAGGGCATCGTCCCGGTAATAGGCGTACAGGTAATCCTGGGATTCCAACAGCTGACCCGCCGCAATCTGGATGGCCTCGTGTCCATTGGAGCAAGCGTGCACGTACTTCGATGTGAGCTTGGCATGGGCCTCGTACAGGTCCGCCATTCTCCGGGCGGTCACCATCAGATTATACGCCCGTTCAATGTGGGCGCCATTCGTGGCATTCATAATGGACTTCCGGCGCTTGGTGC
This sequence comes from uncultured Flavobacteriales bacterium, assembly GCA_937996585.1. Classification (GTDB taxonomy): domain Bacteria; phylum Bacteroidota; class Bacteroidia; order Flavobacteriales_D; family Sanyastnellaceae; genus UBA8752. The sequence goes on along the minus strand of CALKUW010000140.1, from coordinate 14,321 downwards.
CTTTCGACTTTCGGGAATCATTGCCCTTCACAGGCCAAAGGTATTCCCGGTTTTGCCTGCTTTCAGGGGGCGATTTTATGGTGATGCTTGACGACTACAAAATGAGAGGCTTCCCATATGCAGTATTGCCACTTTAATCGATGAAATATTGCTGATAAGCGAAAACTTATGAGGCACTTCGTAAGTGTAGCCATATTGTGTCAAATCAGATAATAATTTCGATGGAAGTGAATCAGTGTATAGTCAAAATCAATATGGTCCGTACGACTGCTTAATCAGCCTATCACCAATCCCAAACCCAAAACCATGTCCAAATTGTTACCCCGCTTCCTTGCGGTAATTCTTGCGATCGGATGCTGCTCCCAGGGCTGGGCGCAGTTGACGATCGACCCTGCCTGTCCGAACGAGACGGTGCAGTGCTTGTCCGATCTGTACAATGTAGATTGCCCGAGTGACCCCGTTGTCTACCACGAAGGTGATGACGAGATGTTGCCATGTGGTGATGTCGAATGCACCCTCGTCCGTGAGATTACGGAAAACAAGGAGGTGTGCGTTGCATCTACTGCCATTCCCAACAACGGTACTGATGCTGGTGCATTGGTTCTGTACAACATTGGGAACTATGGTGTGGCCTCAACCTATTACGTGCCTACCTCTCCTGGCAGCTTGCAATTGCACCGCTACCACGAGTCCGGCAAGGCCATCCTTTCCGGAACGGTTCAGGGTGTGGAGGATCCTTCCGAGCAATGGGAGGTTTTCATCGTCTACGAAGGTCAGACGACCGACGATGCCCACGTGGCAGGCGGTGGCGGCCTGAAGTACGATCCCGATTGTGCGCCTGTTGACGCTGCTTCCGTTGATTGGGACATCTACTACATGAATGGTGGTATGAGCTACCTCATGGGTCTGGGTGACCTCGACGGCAGTTTGTTGAACCTCAACCACGCTCCCGCCAACCAATTCTTCGGTTTCCAGGTGGGTGAGAAGGCCAATGACCGCAACTGCAACTACGGTGCAGGTGGTTGGTTCAGCTGGGAGGGTACCATCATGGGATCTCCCGCAGCCGGTGCCATGGGTGACGTCCTCGTCGACCTCTCTTGCTCACAGGCCGACTACAATCCCTGTGAGGCCCGCGTGACCTGCGTCTGCATCGGAACCGATGACGTGGCGAACATCTTCCAGGTCTTCGAGTGCGTGACGGAGCGCAACGATGACACGGCCCCGACCTTCAACAACCCGCCCCAGGATCTCGTGATCGAGTGCCCGGCAGGTCCGCCTTCCGTTCCTACGGTGACGGCAACCGACAACTGCGAGCCCGGTAACCAGGCCTTGATTACGGCTGTTTACCAAGGGCAGGCTACGGTGTCCTACACTGCGCCCGGCTGTTACGTCGTAGAGCGCACCTGGACGGCGACCGACGAGTGCGGAAACACCGCTACCCACACGCAGACCATCACCATTGAGGATAACGTTGCTCCGGCATGGGACGCATACGAGGCCTACGTCATGGTGGATTGCATGGAGCTCCTGACCCAGGAGCAGGCAGAAGATCCCACGCTGGTGCCCATCACCGCTAGCGACGCTTGTGATGCCGACCTGGATTACCACGTCACGGCCACGGAGCTTTCCGGTGGTTGTCCCGTGACCTGGCTCCGTACCTGGACGGCGACCGACGATTGCGGCAACACTTCAGTTGCAGTCGAGCAGTACGTCCAGCTCTACGACGAGACCGCTCCTACCGTCAATGCACCCGCTGACATCACGATTTACCTCGATGATTACTGTGGATACAATGCCAGCCCCGGTGTGACCGGTTACCCCACGCTGTACGATGCATGCACGAGCGACGAGTTGCTCCTCGCCAACCGCAGCTACAGCGACGTCATCAACCCTGTCACCTGTGACGGTGATGACAATAACGCACAGGGCAGCTTCACCATCACGCGTACCTGGAGCACCACGGACTACTGTCTCAATGATGGTTCCGATACGCAGACCATCACGGTGCTTGACCACATCGCTCCGGAAGGAGAGGTGCACGACGTGACCTTGGACTGCGGTGCATTCGACTGTGAAGCCGAGTACACCCAGAACGGTGCACCGAGCGCTACCGACAACTGCGACTCCGACGTGGCCAACAGCTGGGTCAACCTGCACTGTGTGACATTCACCTACACGGTGGACTACTACGCTGACGGTGACAATTCGTCAGCAAGTCTGTTGCTGGATGGACAAGTCATCAGTTCCATTTCCTTCCCGGGTGCTTCTTCAGGAGATGTCTACACCCAGACCTTGATGTTGGAGCCCGGTGATTACACGATTCAACTGAATGACGAGTACGGCGATGGTTGGAGCGACGTGGAAGAAGGTGATGGAGACGTGGATGGGACGGAAGCCCTGACCGTTTTCTACGAGACCCTCGAAATGGAGACGGCTATCGAAGTGGATTTCACTTTTGGTTCGTCCACCAGCGAGTCCATTCCGCTTGATGGGTGCGGTTCGCGTTGTGGACCCGTGGCAGACGAGGAGTTCTGCTACTACCGCCAGCGGAAGTACACGTTCGTGGACGACTGTGGAAACAGCTCCACGGAGATCCAGACCATCTTCCTCGAGGACCATGAGGCTCCGACCTTCGACGGCGACAACGACGTCGAGCTCGCCTGTGACCTCTACAACGAGGATGACGACTTCGGCGGTGTGCTCGGTCTGACCAACGTGACCGACAACTGTGCGCACGACGACGACATTACGATCACCTTCACGGACATCGAAATGTCCGCTGGTTGCGCCGGTATGTACGAGCGTACCTACGTCATCTCCGATGAGTGCGGCAATGCTGCCACCTTCGTCCAGTACGTGACGTTGACGGACAACGTGGCGCCGACCTTCACGATCACGTGCCCGCCGACCGCTGACATCTATGTCGACGGTTACTGCCTGGAAAACCGCGATCCGAGTGAAACCGGTGAGCCCACGGTGCACAACCTCGATGACAACTGCGACAGCGATGTCTTCATCTCGAAGACCTACGTCGACGAGGATCAGCCCGGTGATTGCCCCGGTGAGTACAGCATCCTCCGTACCTGGACGGTGATGGGCCTCGACCACTGCTACAACTTCACCACGAAGACCTGCACGCAGACGATCAATGTCCACGACGAGATTGCTCCGGCCATGCCGAGCATTTCCTGCCCGGACGACAGCGACTTGTACCTCGATGCCGAGTGCTACGTTGACGATTCACCGGATGCAACGGGCGTGGCTACGGCCACCTCACTCGACAACTGTGAGCTCGACTACGTGAACGTGTGGTACATGGACGGTGAGCGCGAGTACACCTGTGAGCACGATGCCGGTAGTGCCTTCGCACTGTCTGCAGAGCTCGGTGCCCTCGAGTCTGCATCTGCCTCCTTCAGCGACGACCTCGTTGCCGTGGGTGCGCACATCGACCTCGATTGGTCCAGCGATGGCTGCACCGAGTGGGCCAGCGACCTGACCATGGAGATCACGTCCCCCGACGGACAGTGCGTGGTCATCAGCGGCTTCACCACGAACGCACCCAATGCTTCTTGTGAGCAGCTGAGCTACCCGGCCAGCTGGAACACGACGACGGCCGGCAACTTCGTGCTCGACCTCATGTTCGACGACCACATCTCCGGCAACGGTGAGTGGACCCTCGAAGTGACCGAGAACTGGGATGGTGCATGCGGTGTCGAGTTCGATCTCGACCTGACGCTCCTCCGCCGTGCCGAGGGTGACTACAACTTCACCCGTACGTGGTACGCCCAGGCGTTCGACTGTGTTGGTAACGCTTCCTACACGGCCAGCTGCGACCAGTTGATTTCCGCCCACGACACGATCGCTCCGATGTTCGACTTGGAGGCCAGCGCCTTCGAGTACACCATTGCCTGCGACCAGTTCGAGGAAGGCACGGTGTATGACGTCTTCGCCGACGACAACTGTGATTCGAACGTCAAGGTTGAAGTCCTCTACAACGAGGACTGCGACGGAGACCTCGACCACGGTTACGACAATGATGAGGTCAGCGGTTCCTGCGGCGGTGCGTACATCCGTACCTACCTCGCCACGGACGATTGCGGCAACACGACCACCTTCGAGCAGTACATCGTCCTGACCGACGAGGAGGCTCCTGTGGTGACGCTGGATTGCCCTGCCGACATCACAATCAGCAAGGACGACAACTGCTTCGCCAACGACACCCGCAGTGGTGCCGGTGAGGCTTCCTACGACGTGACCGACAACTGCAGCGTGGACTCCACCTGCGTGCACGTCACGGACTCCAGCCCGATCTACACGTGTGAGCACAGCTACTACTTCACCCGCACGTGGGAAGTGGAGGCCTGGGACAACTGTGGCAACCACGGCTCGGATACCTGCAGCCAGCTGATCACGGTGGTGGACGATTCCGCTCCCGCCAAGCCGATCATCAACTGCCCGGCTGATGTCACGCGCTACCGCAACAACAACTGCTACACCAACCTCGCTCCGCACATCGGCGCCGGTTGTGGTGGCACGGGCGTGCTGACGATCGATTACCCGCTCACGAGCGATCCGGACGGACCCTCCCTGACGGTGGATCACGACCAGATTCCGGACAACCCGTTCGCTGCGGACTGCGTGGACGATCCCGCCATCACCACGAGCTACTACGACAACTGCTCGGATGACAACGATCTGACGCCGGTCATTGCCTACACCGACAACCCGGTGGGAGACCAGAACTGCACGCACTACATCGAGCGTGTCTGGACGGCCTACTTCATCGACGAGTGTGGCAACCAGTCCGAGACGGCGACCTGCACGCAGATCATCGACATCATCGACGACATCGATCCGACGATCAGCGCTCCGGACATCTCCGTGGCTTGCGAGGACTTCCACGCCAACCCGGACGCCATCTATGCGACGGCCGATGACAACTGTGACCCGAACGTGACGCTCGAGCTGATCGATCAGGACATGATCATGCCGGGAACGTGTGCTGGACTTTACCAGAACACTTACCGCGCCACGGACTGCTCCGGCAACGTGACGACGGTGTCGCATCTCGTGACCCTGGTGGACGAAACGGCACCGACGTTCGATTCGTTCCCGTCCGATGCGATTGTCGAGTGCGGCAGTGGTACGACGCCCGAAGACCTCGGAACGCCGACCGCCAGCGACAACTGCGCCGATGACGAAACCCTCACGCTGGACTACGAGGACATCGTGTCCACGTTCAAGGATGACGATTGCCAGACCATCGAGCGTCACTGGACGATCACGGACCCCTGTGGCAACAGCTACACCCAGGTCCAGACCTACGAGATCGAGGACACCGGATACCCGGTGATCACGACCCCGGCTTGTGACCACACCTTCCAGTGCGACGGTGAGGGCAACATCGCCGAGTTCAACAACTGGCTCGCTACCCACGCCGGTGCCGAGGCTACGGACGACTGCAGCAGCATCATCTGGGACTACGAGGTTCCGGTGATCTCCGCTGGTCCGAACCCGCAGCTCAGCGACGGTTGTGGTGCCACGGGTGAGGTGACGGTGACGTTCTACGCTACCGACGCCTGCGGAAACAGCACGCCGACCACGGCAACGTTCACCCTGGTGGACACGCTGGCTCCCGACCTGACCAACGTCCTCGTTCCGGATGACATCACCCTTGAGCAGACGGCCAACTGTGACCGCAGCACGGGCGTGAACATCACGGGTGTGCCTTCCGCCGATGCGGACAATGGTGCCGACGCCTGCTGCTATTCCTTCGTGGACATCAGCCACGAGGACGGTGCCATCAGCTGCCTCTGCCCGCCGGATGACAGCCAGTGGTTCGTGCCGCAGTTCAGCGATGAAGAACTCTTCACCTACTGTGAGACGGAGGCTGAAATCGCCGGTACCATGTCCTTCGACTGGGATTACAATACGGATGACGTCGATGGCGCCTTCTGGGATGTGGCCCTGTATGTGGACGGCGAGCTGAGCGACATCTTCGGTGCGGACGAGCAGTCCGGCAGTGTTTCCATCGAGGTGGACGCTGGCGAGACCATCGGATTCGGCATCATGTCCCTTGATGGCTTGTACGGAGGTGCCAGCCTGTTGATCTCCAACTTCAGCGGCCCGAGCGGCATGGACTTCATCGGCATCTACGATGAGGCCAACTGGGACCAGTACGATGGATTCAATGGCAGCCACACCTTCAGCAATGACGGTGAGACGCTCCTGATCGAGGGAACGAACGTTGACCTCGTCTGTGAGGGCAGCTACGAGTTCATCCGTACCTGGACGCTCTTCGCCTTCGACGAGTGTGGCAACGAGAGTGAGGAGCTCATCCACGAGCAGACCATCACGGTGCTCGACAACATCGCTCCGCAGTTCACCGAGACCTGTGGATACGACAATGGCGAGCTCGTCGACGTCGACTACGATGACGCTTGCGGTGAAATCAGCATTCCCGAGGCATGCGAGGTGGATGCGCAGGACAACTGTGACGCCAGCGTGGCCATCAGCTGCTCCGTGGATACCCTGGGCGAGTATGCTCCGCTGGGAGACGTCAAGAACTACTGCTTGGCGACCAACCCCGCGGCTTACGCCAACGGTGAGACATGCAACAGCATGGATCCCCACGCCCTGCGTCTGATGAGCATCCCGAACGGTGACATCTACTACACGATGGACGAAGCCGTGTTGACGGAGTACGACAGCGGAGAAATCATGCTGACCTGCTCGCTGTCCAGCACGACGGTGCCGGATGCAGGCTGGATCCTGCACCTGTCCCTGCTCCCCGAGCAGAACGTCATCGACGCCATCGCTGCTGGTGCTGACGCTTCGGACTTCTGTCTGAACGATCCGAACTTCCTCGGCAACATCGACGACCTGATCAGCTGCGCCAACGTGATGTCCGAAATCGGTACACCCGACTTCAAGAAGTACATCGTGAACTGTGGTGACAACGGTGAAGGTCTCGCCAGCAGCCGCCTCGTGGGTGTGGACGCCTACGGTGGATCGCAGCTCGACCTGCGCCACCAGCCGGCCAACTCCTACTACGCGTTCCAGATCGGCTACGGTGCCAACCAGCAGAATGCCGAGTACGGCATGAGCGGATGGTTCTTCTGGGAGGGTCACTTCCTCGGTCAGAGTGCCATGGGATCGGGTGACTTCTTCTGCGACCTCGATTGCACGCTGCCCTGGCAGATCCAGCACTGCTGCACGGCAACGGACGATTGCGGCAACACGGAGACGTTCTGCTACATCTACAACATCACGGGTGACATTGCCTCCGACGACATCGCCGTGGCCGGCGGTCAGACGGGCGGCGACCACACGCCGGTGGTGATCGGTGGTGCAGGCGACGTGACGACCGGCAAGACGCCGATTCGCGTGACCAACCTCCAGCCGAATCCGACCAACGACGTCAGCCAGCTTGGCTTCGTGGTCAGCGAGAACATGCGCATCCGCGTGGACCTCATCGGCATGGACGGTGTCCTCGTTGCAGAGCTCTATGATGGAGTCGCCACGAGCGGTGTGAACCACACCCTCGACGTCGACGCCCAGGGCCTGAGCGACGGCATGTACCAGATCCGCTTGACCAGCAACGACTACCTCGTAGTCAAGAAGCTGTTGGTCAGCGAGTAAGACAATCAGGGAGGCCTTCTCCCGGATTGAACCAAATCAATCGAAAGCCGCCCTTCGGGGCGGCTTTCTTTTTTTGGAACCATCCTGTTCGTTCAAATGATGGTATGGTATAAAAGCTGACGATTCCAACACGTGCAACCATGTTCCCGCGCAATGAATCGCGCAAAAAGGTGCGCGTTCATAATTGAATTGGGCATTCGATTACAGGCATTATCCATATAAAGGGATATCCAAGTCTCCTTATACCTGTTTTATTCCGCACGCGTTGCCATTTGCACCAATTTCAAGGCACATCAGATTGCCATGAAACTGTCTTCTTCTAGCATGCGCTGTTTTGCCATTTTGACCCTCCTCATCGGAGCTGCAATTCCGCAACTTTCCTACGCCCAGGTCAACCTCTACACGGAAGACTTCGACAATGAGACCGCTGTGAACGCGGATGACCTTTGCGACCCGGTCTACACCCCGGCCGACGCCAACTGGGCCCTCGGTCCGGCATGTGCGGTCACAACCAACGGCATTCCGCAACTGGTGGATGTCGCCGGCGACACCTTCCTGAAGTACAACCAGAAGTACCCCGAAGGATCGGAGGTATGGAACTCGGCCACGATGGATGTTTCAGGAGTGGACCAGGTGATCATCAGTTTCGATGCCCGCGGCGAAGGCGGACTCGAGAGTGAGGGGCAATTCAAGGACTCCCTTGCAGTTTTGGCCATCCTTGATGGAACAGAGCATGCGACGCCAGTGGTGGCCTTCAGCGGTCAGGTCGATGGGACCGGCGGCGCGCTCGGAAGCAACAATGACACCACCGAGGCGAGCTTCTCCGTGTCGCTTTCCGTAGCAGGCGTGGACGAATTGAGCCTGCGCATCCGCGTGTTGATATCGGGTGGCGATGGTAGCGAGAGCTACTTGCTCGACGACATTGCTGTGTGTGCCGACAACAATCTGGATGGCATCTGTTCAGAGTGCGATGAGGATGTCACCTTCAATGTCAGCTTCGAAAACGACACGGTCCAATGCGTTTCCGACCTGCCCGACACCTGCGACGCATCAGGGATCATCCCCAGTCGCGGTGCCATTACAGGCTGTTCCTCCAATCGCGAGGTTCAGCAGATCGACACCTGCTGGGCGACAACAGCGGTTGGTGATGGACCCGATGGTGCCATTGCCCTTTTCGACATCAATGGTGATCCCCTCGATGATCGCTTTTTCGTTCCGACGGGCGAAGGGCTCAGACTGGTTCGTTACTCGGACAACACCGCAGTGGTCAGCGGGCAGGTCGTGGACATTGACGATCCTGCGGGCATCCTCAACGTGAACATTTTTTACGACAGTGGCGTTTCGGGCGCCGAATGGGGTGGGGGATTCAAGCATGCAGGTGATTGCATGCCCACCACGGACATCACCGATGCCTGGCAGATTTACCTGATGACGGATGGCATGAGCTCTTTGGTGGGGGCCCAGGGCGGTTCCCTGGAAGGAACGTCACTCCAATTGACGCATGCACCCTCATCGGAGTACTTCGGATTCCAGGTGGGAGAGATGGCCAATGACCGCAACTGCAACTACGGTGCGGGTGGTTGGTTCTCCTACCAAGGCACGATGAACGGAGTGGAAATCCAGGGTGCGCAAGGTGACGTTCTGCTCGATCTGGAATGTGGCTCCGAAGGGCGGAACGGTTGTCCGACAGAGGATGAAGTCGCCGACGGAACCGGCGCCTCGGTCACTTTCACCTACGCTTGGATAGACGCGGATTGCGAGAACACCACGGCATACTTTTCCCAAACCATTGTGGTGCGGGACAACGAGGCCCCAGAATTGCTCAACCTGCCTGCCGATACCGTGGTGGTCTACTGTGAAGAAGACCTCCCTGACACGGCAGCAGTCACGGCTACCGATAATTGCGAACTCGATTCGCTGACCCTGACCTTCTTCGAGTCTGCGGCCATCAATCAGGTGTGTGCTGGAACCTATGAGATCCTGCGCAACTGGACGGCAGTCGACTGCTCGGGCAATGACAGCACCTTTACGCAGGTCATCCAGGTGGTGGACACCCTCGGGCCTGTGGTGACGGGAGCCGCCAACGATACCGTGGAGTGCAACGGAACCGGAAATACGGCGCAGCTGCAAGCCTGGCTGGACGACCACGCGGGAGCGAGTGCATCGGATGGTTGCGGTACCACAACCTGGCTGACGCCGGTTCTGCTTGACATGGATGGTGATTGCGGAGACACGGGCTCCATGACGTACGAGTTCACCGCGCAGGACGACTGTGACAACATGACGAGCGTGGAAGCCACCTTCGTCATCGTGGACACCACTCCGCCGAGCATCACAGCAGCCCTCGACACCACCGTCGAGTGCGATGGCGCCGGGAACGCAACTGATCTCGCTACTTGGATTGCCAACAACGGCGGTGCAACGGGTACGGACATCTGTGGTGCCGTCAGCTGGTCGGACGACCACGATGGATTGAGCAATGAGTGTGGGGCCACGGGCTCCGTTACGGTGACCTTCACGGCCTCCGACGATTGCCTGAACACGAGCACGACGACAGCGACCTTCACCATCGTTGATACCACTGACCCGACCCTGACGACAGAAGCGCAGAACGACACTGTGGAATGCGGTGTTGGAGACAATGCTGCGGCATACGCTGCTTGGCTTGCTGCCTACGCTAGTGCCTCGGCAACCGACGCCTGCAGTGGTCCCGTCATTGTGACTGACAACAGTGCCGGTTTGAGCGATCTCTGTGGTGAAACGGGAGAAGAGACGGTGACATGGACCTTCACGGATTCCTGTGGAAACTTCGTCACGTCTTCGGCCACCTTCGTCATTGAAGACACAACGCCTCCGAGCATCACTGCAGCTTCCGACACTACGGTAGAATGCGATGGCGCAGGCAACACCGCCGAATACACTGCCTGGCTCGCCAACCACGGCGGTGCCACTGCCAGCGACAACTGCAGCAGTGTCACTTGGAGTGAGGACACCGTCGCGTTGAGCCTGGGCTGCCTCGGCTCGATGACCGTTGTGATTCAGTTCACGGCCACGGACGACTGCGGATTGTCTTCCAGCGTGAATGCCGCCTTCATCATTGAGGACACCACCAAGCCGGACGCGGACATCACCTGTCCGAACGACACCACGGTATACGTGGACGAGGACTGCGACGTGGACCTTTCCACGACTGCCCTCGGCATGGCCGTTGGCACGGGCTCGGACATCTGCTCGGGTGCATTCATCACCGATCTGATGCTCATGACGGAGCACGACACAACCTCGGAGTGCCTCGGCAGCTTCACTTTCACCCGCACCTGGACCTACACGGTGTACGATGATTGCGGAAACGACTCGACGGTGACCTGTTCTCAGGACATCACGGTGCTCGATACGATCGCTCCAGTCTGGGATGACTCGATCAACATGCCATACGAGTTCGTGGCGTGTGAGGACATGCCCGATCCGACGGACCCGACCGTGAACCCGTACAACGCCATCGACAACTGTAGCGGTGTTCGCTATGAGATCGAGGCCCACATGATGTCGGGTGGATGTCCCGGAACGTGGATGCGCATCTGGACGGCCATCGACTCCTGCGGCAACGAGAGCGAGCCGGTGGAGCAGTACATCCAGCTGTACGACAACCAGCCGCCGACCATCGACCTGACCTGCCCGGCAGACTACGATGCCATCGTGGGTTCGGATTGCACGGCCGCGACGGACACCTCCGTCGCCGGAACGCCGACGGTCATCGTCACCGACAACTGCGACGACACCCCTTCCTACGAGGTAAGCTATACCGATGGCGCCCAGGTTCCGGGTTGCGGTAATACGTACAGCTTCACCCGTACCTGGAAGGTGGTCGCAATGGACTACTGCGAGAAGGTGGACTCCACCACCTGCGATCAGCTGATCACATTGGTGGACGATACGCCGCCCGCGGTCACGCCTGCCGCCAATGACACGGCGGAGTGCGACGGCGCCTACAATGCGGCTGAACTCATGGCTTGGCTCACGGACAACGGCGGTGCCACGGCCACCGACAACTGCAGTGGCGTGGAATGGACCAATGACTACGACCCGGCCAACTTCGTGGACTCCTGTGGAGCCACCGGTTATGTTGATGTCACTTTCTACGCGACGGATTCCTGCCTCAACGTGGATTCGACCATGGCGCGGTTCGTCATCGAGGACACGACGGCTCCTGAGATCACGGCGCTCTCGCCCTTCGTCATCGAGTGCTCCTCCTGGGCGTGCGACATCGCCACGCTGATGGCTGAGAATGCGGTGTCCGCAACCGACATCTGCAGCAATGCCACGCTGGCGGTCGATTCCTGCAAGGAGGTGAGCTACGGCTGCCTCTCACCGGGTGGTTACGAGGTCTTCTACACCGCCACGGACGACTGTGGCAATGCCTCCTCGACTTCCCAGGTCATCTACCTCAGTGATACCATTCCTCCGGTCATCACCGTGATGGCGATGGACAGCACCACGGAATGCGGTCCGGACAACATGGACGAGCTGCAGGCCTGGTTGGACAACAACGGAGGTGCAGAAGCCTACGACGCCTGTGACGGTGTAGAGTGGAGCAACAACTACACGGCCCTGAATGATTCCTGCGGCGCCACGGGTGCTGTCACGGTGACCTTCACCGCAGAGGACTGCAAGGGCAACAAGAGCTACACCACGGCCACCTTCGAGATCGTGGACACGACCCCGCCGGCCATCACCGACGCCATGGATACGACCGCGGAATGCGATGGTATGGGTAACGCCACGGAATACGCCAACTGGCTCGCCAACCACGGTGGTGCGACGGCGTCCGACATCTGCAGCGGCGTGACCTGGTCGCTCGACACCCTCGCGCTGAGCGCGGGCAGCTGCATCGGTTACGAGACCATCCTGATCGAGTTCACGGCAGCCGATGCCTGTGCCAATACCAGCACGACGACGGCGACCTTCAACATCGAGGACACCGAAGCCCCAGACATCACGGTGATGGCGGAGGATTCCACGGTGGAATGCGGACCGGACAACGCGGCAACCTACCTCGCTTGGGTGCAGAGCCACGGCGGTGCTGATGCGGAAGAGACCTGCTCCAGCGTGACCTGGTCGCACTCCGACACGACGCTGAGTGACCTCTGTGGCAACACCGGTTCGGCAACCGTGACGTTCTACGCAACGGACGATTGCGGCTTGGTGGATTCCACCACGGCCACGTTCACGATTACCGACATGACGCCGCCGTCCATCGACACGGCCGCCATGAGCGATACCGTCGAATGCGATGGTGCCGGAAATACCGCCGAGCTGCAGGCCTGGTTGGACGCGCAGGGCGGAGCCATGGCATCCGAGGCCTGTGCCGGCTACACCTGGTACAACAACTACGAATGCGACATCGACGGAGGGGACTTCCGCACCTACAACCAGGGCGCCAACAGCAACCCCGGCTTCGGTGATTCCGGTTCGTCCGTTGCTTCGGACTACCTCGATGCCAACTTCGCTTCCGTATTCCCCGACGGGGTGACCACGGGTTGCGAAGGCGGCCAATACCTCCGCTTCACCACGGCGGACGCCATCGACACCTACCTGCCCTGCACGGGCGGCGCCCAGCCGCTGGTGTTGACCCACAGCGGAACGAACCCGACGTCGGAAGCGGTCGATACGACCTGCTGGGACAATGCGTTCGTAACCCACCTCCTGGTGGCCAAGCTGAACGTTGGATTCGATGCGGCCGACCCGGACTACAGCGATTCCGACGTGGAGCTGAGCCGCTTGGTGCGCAATGCGGGCCCCCTCGCCGGATACACCGTATCCGAGATCATCGAATTTGGCGACAAGGTGCTCGGCGGTTGCAGCACGGATTTCACCCCGAACCAGCTGCGCGGTGCCCTGCGAGACCTCAACCAGAATTTCGACAACGGAGCCCAGCTCGGCCGGTTCAACCTGCCGTTCTGCGACACGCCTGCCGAGATGTCTGATGAGTGCGGAGAGACGGGCGAGGTAACGGTGACCTTCTACGCGGAGGACGAGTGCGGCAACAGCGCCAGCACTTCGGCCACCTTCGTCATCGAGGACACCACTGCACCGAGCATCGACGTCGCCGCCATGGACGAGACGGTCGAGTGCGACGGAACGGGCAACGGAGCCGACCTGCTCGCTTGGTTGGCGGACAACGGCGGCGCCGAAGCATCGGACATCTGCTCCGATGTGACCTGGAGCCATTCCGACAGCACGCTGAGCGACCTTTGCGATGAGACGGGCGCCACGACGGTGACGTTCTACGCTACCGACAACTGCGGCAACGTGGACTCCACCACGGCGACCTTCACGGTCATCGACAGCACGAACCCCGAGCTCTATGTCGAGGCGGCGAACGATACGGTCGAATGCGATGGCGAAGGCAACACCACCGAGCTGCAGGCCTGGCTGGACGCGCAGGGCGGGGCTTCCGCCGATGACGTGTGCAGTGGCGTCGAGTGGTCGAACGACTACGATGCGGCCAACTTCATGGCGGCTTGCGGCGAGACCGGTCAGGTGACCGTCATCTTCACAGCTACAGACTCCTGTGGCAACGACACCACGACGATGGCCACCTTCTTCATCGAGGACTACACCGCTCCGGACATGCCGACCTTGAACTGCCCGGACGACATCAACTTGTACCTCACGCCGAC
>CALKUW010000139.1 GCA_937996585.1 uncultured Flavobacteriales bacterium | reverse complement strand
TTGACACCACCGGCGACAAGGTGGTCCGGGTCCAAGGGGTCGATGGCAAATGCGAGATCGTAGAACCCCTGCCCCCCGAAGTCAGCACCGTCCACCGTCCACCCCAGCAGGTTCGGGACGTCCTCGATGGCGGAGAATGTGGTGCCGCTGTCGTTGCTCAGGTATATGCCCTGCAGCCCCTGGGTGCCGCCCTTGGCCGCGATGGCCGCGACGAAGGCGGGGTTGGATTCGGATGTGGCCAGGGTGTAGCGGCTGACAAGGAACGGCGAAGGCATGTTGGGTACGGGAATCCAATGGCGCCCACCGTCTTCGGACCTGAACAGCTCTCCTGGCCGCTTGGCCGCATGCCAGATGGACGAGTCACCCGGATGCGGCAGGAGATCCGAAAAGATGCCCTCAGCCGTGCGTATGAAAGTTTCGCCATCATCCTCACTGATCCATAGGCCGTCCGAAGTGGCGGCCAACCACTGTTCGGGTGCGCCCGCCTTTCGGTGAACCCTGCTGCAGGTCATGGTGGCGGAGGTGGAGAAGGTCAGCCCCGTCGTTTCCCATGAAGCACCTCCGTCCCATGTGCGCATCAAGCCGACACCATAGGCACTGCCGAAATCACTGTCACCCGTGGCGGCGATGATGCAGTCCGATAAAGCGGGGTGCAGTGCGATGTCCGATACGCCCATGCCCGCCCAATCGTGGGTGTCCATCAACGTCCAATCCGACCCGGAGGAATGGGAAACCCAAAGGCCGCCGCTTGGCGCACAGGCGAACCAACGGGAGGTGTCCAGTGGGTCCACGATGACACGGTTGATGCGGCCTGCTCCTCCGACAAGGGGGAGTCCGGCTGGAACGGCCCTCTCCCAGAGCGTATCCGGTGCTGTTGTGCGGGCTGCACGGGCTTCCCTTTCCCACTGCGTGGCATCCCATGCCGCCCGGCTGTGGAAGGGCTCGGCCCCGTCAAATGCGAAACGGGCTTCTGCAAAATGACGCCAACGTTGGAAAGGCTTGAACCCCTTGCCTTTGGCGGGGACGCTGTCCGACCAGGCCGAATCAAAATCAAGGATGGCCTGCTCCCAGTCTCCACCGGGCAACAGGCCATCACTCCAATGCTGTGCAGATGCGGTTTCCATGCCAGCCCACAGCAACGACACCATCAAAATGGCGCACATGGGCCGGTGAGGGCCCCTGTAGTGAGGGCGCTGGAGCATCGCGGTTCTGGTTGGTCGCCTTCAAGGTGCACCCGAATTTCGGATGCCCGCACCGGGGTCCCAGGCGGAAGGACCCCGGTCGGTGCATGTCTTCTTACTGCGGGCAGGCCACCCCGAAGGTGGACAAGGCCATCAGCACATCGGTGGCAGCGACGATGCCGTCTTCATTGAGGTCGGCAATTCCGCAGTCCGCGGTACATCCGAAAGCACTCAACATCACGAGGATGTCCGTCGCACCCCGAATGCCGTCGCCATTGAGGTCTCCCGGACAAACGATCTCGGCCTCGTCGCAGATGCCATCGCCATCGGCGTCATTGATGCAGCGTCCGAGGCAATCCACGGTGGATACGCCGTCCACGATGGCGTCGGGATACAGATCCTCCGGGGTCGCACAGGAACCGTTGTCCAGCGTGGCGCCCGGATTGAAGTTGCAGTAGTCGGGGTTGGTGCACCCGGCACAGGTGTCGAAGTCGCATGAGCCATCGTCATCCGTAGCTGATGCGTCGTAGTTGCACGCACCGTCGTCGGTGCATCCCAGGGTCTCCTCCTCATCACAGATGCCGTCGCCGTCCGCATCATTCATGCAGGAGGCGTCACAATTGACGTAGGGCTTGTTGTGCAAGTCGAGCGGATAAGTGCAGGAGCCGTCGTTGATCAGGGCCGTGGCGTCGAAGTTGCAAGCGTCTGGTTCCGTGCAGCCGGAGCAGCTCTCGTAATCACAGGAGCCGTCGGAGATCACGGCATCCAGGTCGTGGTTGCAGGCTGCGGGGTTCGTGCATCCCGCACAGCTGGCGTAATCGCACGAAGCGTCATCGAGCGTAGCGGCAGCCAGGAAGTTGCAGGCATCGAAATCCATGCAGCCGCTGACCTCTTCCTCATCGCAGACACCGTTGGCGTTGACATCATTGAAGCAGGTGCCCTCGCAATCCACATGGGGCGAAGGGTGTAGGTCGGAGATGTACAGGCAGGTCTCATTGGAGGGCTGGGTGAATGCCACATCGTAGTTGCAAGCGTCACCATCCAGGCATCCATAGCAATCGAAGGCACAGCTGCCGTCATCCGTATCCGCATTGGCGTCATAGTTGCATGCCTGCGGAATCGTACAGCCCGCAATCGCCATCAAGCCCGCCCGTCCGGAACCGGATTCCGCCATGCCCTCGCCATCACATCCGGCGAAATCGCAGGCCTCCACCCTGTACAGGTCCGCATCGGGATCGTAGTTGCAGGCGAAGCCGAGCGGGCAAGCAGAGCAGGTGATGAAGTCGCAGCTGCCATCATCTGTATTCGCTGCGGAATCGAAGTTGCAGGCCTTGGGTGACGTGCACCCGAGGTAGGCGCATCCCTGGTCGATATTGGCGCAGGGCTCGTAGTTGTCTGCGTCCGGATCGGTGCATCCGGTGATACGCAAGGCGGGTTCAAAGGTGTTCGCACCGCACAGGACAATGTTGGTCTCGCGGCCGAAGCCCACCGTTTGAGACTCCGCATTCGTGAAGCTGTTCCCCGTCAGGTCGGCCGCTATAGCTGCATCGGTCTCGAGCGATGTGCCGTGCAGGTTGAAAATGGATGCCGACATGGTGAAGGCATCACCGGCATCGGCGCCGGTAAATACCACACCCTTGCCGCCTGCATTCTCAAAAGTGCAGGATTGAAGCGTGGTAGCCCCATCGGTTGCGGCGTCATGGTGCACAGCCAATCCGGTGCCATTGTCCTGGACAAGGCTCGCACTCAACGTGAAATCGCCACTGTATTGGCGGATGGCTTCAGCGAATCCGGTCACCTTGACCCCGCTGAGCGAGGTGGTCTTGCGGCTGATGATGCCTTGCGTTGAAGTCGTGCCATTTCCCGTGATGACGGTGTTGGTCAGGCTGAGGCCATCGGCAGCGTCCGCAACCTCCACCCCTGCACCCGCTTCGGCGGCGATGCGGAAACCATCGATGGTGGGCGTGCCCGAAGCCACAATGAAGCCACCGACGACGGACTCGGCCCCGCGGGGATCGCTTGCATCAATGCCTGCGTTCGCTCCGGTCAGCGTGACATCACCGGAAATCGTGACGGGCGCACCCTCGAATTGGCCGGCTTCAACCTCAATGGTGCTGCCATCCACAGCTGCGTCCAAGGCACTCTGGACCGACATTCCGGGGAACACCACCATATGCTGGCTGATCATGTCGTAGGACACCAATGGAGCCACATTGGCTGCGAGGGTCTCCGCGATTTCGCGAACATCGTCGTTGTGCACGAGGATGCAGCCAGTCAGGTCGCCTGGCGCTTCAAGCAGGTAATCATATCCGGCAGCGTTCATGCTGATTGGAAAACCAGCACCACTTCCTACCGGTATCTCTGCAGGGCTGACCTGAACCACGACTCCTCCTCCGCCGAGGCTTTGCGGTCCTTCGAGATCGAGATAGCCGTCGAAGACCACGTCGTGGATTTCTTCGTCTGAGTAGTTGGACTCCATGATGGCGATGTCGCCGAAGCCGTTGTCCACACTCGTAACGTTTTCTACCAGCACATTGGAACAGGAGCTGAATGCCAAACCGAATCCAATGTTGCTGCCCGAAACCGTGATGTCCCGGAACGTGTTGATGTCCGGACCGGTCAATCCGTTCAAGTCAATGCAGGAACGGTTGGAGTCAAAGACGGAGACCCTTTCAATGGTCAATCCCGTGATGCCGGGCTCGCTGTGGACGGCGTAAGCCGTATTCACGTCGCCGGCCACCACGGAGAAGTCCTCCAATGTGATGTCATCGCTGGAAAGGGTGATGCCCCATCCGTCCTGCTGGGAGACATCAATCACGGTATTGCCATTCGCATCGCCTGAAAGTGTCAGGGGAATGTCGATGGCCACGTGCTCGACGAACCGATAGCTGATCAGCTCAATGTGGTCTCCGGGATTGGCTTCATCGATGGCATCAGAAATGGTCCCATAGTGTTCACCACTTGTCACATTGTGTACCGGAAATACACTGTTTCCTTGCCCAAAAGCCGGATGGACTGCGAGGAAGTAGAACAGAAGGATGGCAATTGAACGCATTTTTCTGGTAATTCGTCTATAAATATACAACATTAATAGGGACTAATGAAGTATACGTGCAGACGAAAGCCAGGGTTTCCTCGATGGGCAACAAAAAAGGGGGCCTTCTCAGACCCCCTTTTCAATAGGCTTGATATTGTGAATCGTCAGTTCGGACAGACCGTGCCGAAGTAGCTCAACATGGCCAGGACGTCAGAAGCCGTGACGAAGCCATTACCATCCAGGTCGGCGTCACCACAGTCGTTCTCACAACCGTAAGCCGCCAGCACAACAAGAACGTCGGAGGCACTCCGGACGCCATCATTGTTGAAGTCTCCCGGACATACATCATCTGCATCACAGATGCCATCATCATCGGCATCGCCGTCAACAATCACGCCATCCACACAGGTGTCACAATCATTGGTGATGTACTGGCATGAACCATCGTCCTCGGTAGCATTGGAATCGTAGCTGCATGCCGCAGGATCGGTGCAACCCGGAACTTCCACTTCATCACAGACACCATCCCCATCGGTATCATTGATGCAGTTTCCATCGCAATCCAGGTAGTCCTCCAGCGGATACGTGCAGGAGCCATCATCCGTCGCTGCAATGGGATCGAAGTTGCAGGCTGCCGGATCCGTACATCCCGTTTCCTCCTCGTCACAGATACCATCCCCATCGGTGTCATTGAGGCATTCATTGAAGCAGTCCACGTAGTCCTTTCCATACAGGGTGCCCGGGAAGCTGCAACTTCCATCGTCAAAGCCGGCCCCGGGGTTGTAGTTGCAGGCGGTGGCGTCCAGGCACCCACCGCAACTCGTGAATTCACACGTTCCGTCGTCGAACTCCGCCGCCGCATTGAAATTGCACGCGGATGCATCCGTGCATCCCTGTGCCTCCTGCTCGTCGCATACGCCATCGTTGTCTGCATCATTCAAGCAGAAGCCATCGCAACTGAGGTAGGTCACATTGTACAGGTCGAGCACGTAAATGCAACTGCCATCCTCGGTGGTGGCGCCGGGCTGGTAATTGCAGGCCGTGGGGTCCGTGCATCCCTGGCATGCCGTGTAATTGCAATTGCCATCGTTAACAGTGGCACTGGGGTCATAGTTGCAGGCCCCCGGGTTCGTACAGCCACTGCAGCTCGTGTATTCACAGCTGCCGTCATCGTCCGTCGCCGAATCCGAGAAATTGCAGGCTTCGGCATCCTTGCATCCGTCCACTTCAATCTCATCGCAGACGCCGTCTCCATCCGCATCATTCAAGCACGCTCCGTCACAATCGAGGTAGGACTCCGTGGGGAAGGTGCAGGTCGCCGACAACGTGGCCGTCGGGTCGTAGTTGCATGCGGTTTCATCCTGGCAGCCTGCGCAGGTCTCATATTCACAGCTGTTGTCCGGCTTGGTGGCCGCAGCATCGAAATTGCAGGCCGTGCCGTCCGTGCACCCCACACATGAAGTGAGATCGCATGTGCCATCGTCCTCCGTGGCTTCGGGGTTGTAGTTGCAGGCATTGGCATTGTCGCAACCCGCAATCTCGTCTCCGTCGCAGACGCCATCTCCATCGGTGTCCGCCAGGCAATTGCCCGCGCAATCCACCGCTGCACTCCCATGGACATCCACTGGATAGGTACACGGCAATGAGAGCGTAGCCGCAGGATCGTAATCACATCCTGCCGGATCCGTGCAACCCGCGCAAGTCTCATACTCACAGGTGCCATCGTTCAGGAGGGCAGCCGCGTCGTAGTTGCACGCATCATCATCCGTGCATCCACCGCAAGAAACCGTCTCACAGGTTCCATCGTCCTCCGTGGCCGTATCACTGTAGTTGCAAGCTGATTCATCGGTGCAGCCGTTGACTTCCTCCTCATCGCATACGCCATCGCCATCAGCGTCATTCAGGCAGGCGCCACTGCAATCGACATTGGCTGACCCGTGGACATCCTCGGGGTATTGGCAGGTCGTCGTGCTGAGGGTGGCCGCCGCGTCATAGTTGCATGCCGCCGGGTCCGTACAACCTGCACAGGAATCAAATTCACAGGGGGCGTCGGCCAGGTAGTTGCAGGCAAAGGGCAAGCTGCAGGTTTCGAGGTAGGCCATACCAGCCGACATGCCATAGGTGCAGCCGAAAGTGAGTTGCGGCAGGATGGCCGGGTCGTAGTTCGTCGCTGCAGGGTCGCCACAGCAGCTCAGGTAGTCACACAGGCTTCCATCGTGGATGGTGACATTCGGATCATAGTTGCAGAAGCCCTCGATGGCACAACCGGCACAGCTCGTGTACTCACAGCTGCCATCGTCCTGTGCAGCGGCATCGTCATAGTTGCAAGCCCCTGTATCGGTGCAGCCACCGAAAATGCAGGTCTTGTCGTTGACATTCGCGTCCGGATCATAGTTCAAGGCGCCCTGCACCGTGCAGCCCAGAATCAGGCAGGAACCATCATCTACGGTCGCCGTTGCGTCGTAGTTGATGGCATCAGGATCCGTGCACCCGCGGCAACTCGTAAAGTCACAATCGCCACTGCTGATGGTGGCATCGGGGTCGTAATTGCAGGCCCGTTCGCTGGTACATCCCGCACAGCTCGTGTACTCACAGGTACCATTGTCAATGTTTGCATCGGGGTCGAAGTTGCACGCCCCAGCCGTGGTGCATCCGAAGAAGAAGCACACACCGTTGTCGAAGTTGGCATCGGGGTCATAGTTGTCCGCCGCCGGATTCGTGCAACCCGGGAACAGGCAGCTGCCATCGTCAAACGTTGCACCTGCATCATAGTTCAATGCCGTGGCGTCCGTGCATCCGCGGCAGGACAGGAACTCACAAACTCCGCCTTCAATGACGGCGTCAGCGTCGTAGTTGCAGGCAATGGGGTTCAGGCAACCTGCACAGCTCTGGAAGTCACAGGATCCATCGTCACTCACGGCAGCTCCGTCATAATTGCAGGCTCCAGGATCCGTGCAACCGGCAAACAGACAGTTGCCCGAGTCGATGGTCGCACAAGGCTCGTAGTTCACGGCAGTGGCATCCATGCAAGCGTCGATTACAATGTCAGGCTGGCTGAAGCTGTTGTTCTCACACAAGCCAATGCGGGCTTCCGTATCCAAGCCGACCACCTGGATTTCGGAGTTGACGAAAAAGCCGTTCTGTATCCGGAATGCACAATCGTCATCGAAACGAAGGGCCACACCATGGAGGTTGTAGGTCCCTCCCGTGATCACGAGGCTGTCCGCCGCATCCGCCGACGCCACATTGAATGCATCCGCACCGGCATTGCTGAATGTGCAATCGGTCAATCGGGCCTCATCGTCAGTGCCGTTGGCAGAGGTCAATTTCACCCCTCCCCTGTTGTCGGCCACGATGCAGTTGTCCATGGTGAGCGTTCCGCCATCGACGCGGGCTGCGAGGGGCCAATTCCGCAATGAACATTCGGTCAGCGAGACCTCACCTTCCACTGTCATGCCTACGGGCGTAGCGCTTCCACCTTCCTCGAACCAACCCCGGATCACGGAATTGCGGACGGTGATGTTGCTGCTTCCAGCTGAGATGGCCAGTCCGACGGGGGCATTGTTCTGGCCCAACAACCGGACACCATCGACGGTGATATTCGATGCTGAAATGGAAAGACCACCGGCAAACACCGCCTCGGTATCCCGGGCAGGGTCATCAGCAGCGAGCCCTTCGTTGGGTCCCAGAATGGTCATCCCCTTGCTGATGTTGACGTTGGTTGAATCGTACACACCCGGAAGAGCCACACGGATGATGTCATCTTCCTGGGCAGCATTCACTGCTTCCTGAAGTGACATGCCCGGCCAGACTTCCACCTCTCCGGTCAGCAGGTTTCTTCCGAGAAGGTCACTGACTCCGAGACCGTTGGTCAAGCTTTCGGACAAGGCGGCTACATTTTCCGATTTGCACAAGACATATCCGAGGGGGTCACCGTCATAGGTGGTCGTACCCGTCAATTGGTGGATCAGCCCAGCCTGCATGTCGATATCGAATGCCAAACCAATTCCCGGATCGATGACCGTCGTGTCCGACTGGATGATGACGCCACCCAACCCATCGCCCTGAGGACCAGCAAGATCCAAAGTGCCCTCGAAAGTCAGGTCGGACGTCAGATTGGAGGTGTAGGCACTCTCTAAAATACCAATGTCGCCATATCCGCACTTGGAGGACGAGAAGTCCCGAACGACAACATTCTGGCAACTGCTCAGCGCCAATCCGAAACCTGCTCCAGCATTGATGACCTCACAACCCTCTACCAGATTGGGATCCGGTCCAACCAGACCATTGAGATCGATTCCCGAAGAACCGTTGTTGAGGACCCTGATGTTCCTCAAGGTCAATCCGGTGGTCCCGGGGTCACAGTGCATGCCGTATCCTTCGTGTGCCAAGTCGGAAAGGATGGTCATGTTCTCGAACGTAATGCCACTGGAACCCAACCATACACCCCATCCGCTCTTGCCTCGGATGTCCAGCACGGTGCCTCCTTCGGAATCACCGAGGATCGTCAAGGGCTTCTGGATGAGCAGACGCTCGCTGAAGGTGAGCGCCCCCAGAATGATGACATCGTTCGCAGATGCAGCTTCGATGGCCGCACTCACGGACGGGTAAGCGGTGTTGGTGGAGCTGTTGTAGATCGGGTCGGATTGCGCGTAAACCGGGCGCGCAACGAGACACAGCAAGCTGATAATCAGCAGGCAATTCAGGCTAATTCGGTCCATGCAATAAAAGTAGGGTGCAGGTCATTCCGCACACAAAGTATTGACGGAACAATTCGGCTTTTTCGTAGCAGAATATTAAATTTCAATTGTTATTATACTTCTTACACATGTTTTCTGAATGACAGTTTTCATGTTGACGGGACATGGCATAATTTCATAGAACCAAAATTCACCAGATGCTGCGTAGTGCATTTCTCACCCTGGCTTTGACCATGATGTTTTCCGTTGTCCAAGGACAACTCACCATTGATGCCGTGGCCTATTCCACACGCTGTGCGGGGAGCAGCACAGGCCTTGTCGAGCTCAATGCAACCGGTGCTGACGGTGACGTCACATACCTGACCAACCTTGACCTGACCTCCTTGCCTTCAGGCGACTACACCATCCAGGCCGAGGACGCCTCAGGTCAGACGGCATCAGTGAGTTTCACCATCCTGGACCATCCTGCACAGTGTGGGTGCACCTACCCCACGGCCTTCAACTATGAGTTGGATGCGGAGGTGGACAATGGATCCTGTGTCTTCTCGACAGACCAGAGCTGCTTGGCGGACATCGTTCCGGACGGTGTGGTCGGCACCAATGACCTGCTCCAACTCCTCGTTGAGTTCGGGGTCGTCTGCGAATAAGCAGTCCGCTCAGTCCTCGGTGCTGCTCGACATGGTGTGGAAGACGTTCTGAACGTCCTCGTCTTCCTCGAGCTTTTCGATCAGTTTCTCGACTTCTTCGGTTTCTTCTGTGCCCAACTCCTTAGTGGTGGTGGGAATGCGGTCGAAGCCGGACTCTTGGATTTCGATGCCGTCCTCCTCGAGTTTCTTTTGGATGCCTCCGTAGCTCTCGAAGGGGCCATAGATCATGATGGACTCCTCGTCCACACCGATTTCCTCCGCACCGTAATCAATCAGCTCCAATTCGAGCTCCTCTGCATCCCGTCCTTCTGCAGCGATCTTGAAATGGCAGACGTGGGTGAACATGAATTCCACACTCCCAGTCGTGCCCAGGCTGCCATTGCATTTGTTGAAGTAGCTCCGGACGTTGGCCACCGTGCGGTTGTTGTTGTCCGTCGCTGTCTCGACGAACACGGCTATGCCATGGGGACCATATCCCTCAAACGTCACCTGTTTGAGGTCCGCAGCATCCTTGTCCGTGGCCTTCTTGATGGCGCGCTCGATGTTGTCCTTGGGCATGTTTGCTGCCCTGCAGTTCTGAATGACCGCGCGCAACCTGGCATTCAGATCGGGGTCAGCAATACCCCCACCCTCTTTGATCGAGAGGATGATGTCCTTGTTGAGCCGGGCAAACGTCTTGGACATGGCTGCCCAGCGCTTCATCTTCCGCTCCTTCCTGAATTCAAAGGCTCTTCCCATACATCCAAAGATAGCAGGGTGGACATGGAACACCTCAACATGAAACCTCCGCGGGTTTGGTCACGTAGGAGGAGGCAAATCCATCGAACATGCTGCGTTCCTTCGTCGCTTTTGTCGCCCTTTTGTTCTTGGCCGCTACGGCCACGGCCCAGACACCGGCCACTGCGGACTTCCATATGCCCTCCGCATTCGACAACAGCTATGCTGGCACCCTTCCCCAGTCGGGCGTGATGCGCTCCATGGGCGAAGACCGCTATGGCTTTCAGGCCATTTTTGAGTGGCGGGTCGCTCCAGGCGTGGTCAAGGTCTTCGACGTCAGGCAATATTTCGGGACGGAGCAAGGTGCCATCCAGGGCTTCATGCGCGTCCAATCATCCATGCCCCAAGGCACGAGCCTGGTCAACGTGGAGTGGTTCTCCCCGACCACCGGCGGTTCGGAGATCGGGAATTGACCCCTTACCTCCGCGTACGGAGCAGGTACAGCCCCGCCAGTATGACGAGGGCGCCGGCACCGATGCCGAAGTAGAGCGGGTCACCGCTCGAGATGCTGAGCGTGCTTCCTACGCCCAACGTTCCGAGGAACAACAGGGCATAAACGTAGTCCGGAACCCTTTCGGTGGCTTCCGCCAACTTTTCCGCACGTTCCGTCTTGACCAGGCGGCTCAGTGCATCCTGCATGTCCCGGCCATAAGCCGGGACTTTCATTTCCGTGCCATCCACCTCGCGGATGGTGATGAAGTACTTGTTGAACCCCGGAGCGGAGTTGCTGTCGCGCTGCCACTCGGCCTTGATGGCCATGCGGCGGGGCTTGGTCTGCTTTGACATCACTTAGAAATCGCGCGCAAAGATGCGGCGGGACTTGGTATCAATCGCCGCCGCCCACCACTTCTTTTCGTCGGACGATTCCGCTACTGTCCAAGCCTTCGAGCACATAGGTGCCCCACGCCGCAGCTCCGGGAACGAAGTGGACCTGACCATGGCGGTCCGCTTTGCCGCGCATGGCCACACGCCCCGTCACATCCCGAAGCAACACCATGCTTCCAGGTTGCCAGCCGGCTGCGTGCAGGCTTCCCGCAAAGGGTACCGGCCACACCACGATGCCCTGGGCCTCGGTAGCGTTGGTCACTGATGAGGTGGCGACATCGTGGATGATGAGGTCATCCACTGCGGCTTCGATGAGGGAGCCACCATCAAACTCAAGACCCTGATTCGGGCGCAGGCTGTCGGATGCCGTGAACTGTATCCTGAATGCGTCCGTGAGGGGGACGTAATCCGCAATGGCAAAGGCATTCCGCCGCCAGGAAATGTCCTGTGTCAGGGTCTCCTCCACTTTCACCCAACTCTCACCACCATCCGCACTGACCTGTACCTGCCACCAGTCCGCACCGGGGTTGGCCCCGGAAGCGGGCGCATTCACATACCACCTCCAGTAGCTCAAGACCGGTGAGGTCAACCCGGTGAGGTCGATGGGCTCAGAGCGGAGTGTCGTGCTTCCCTCATCCACATCATTCGATCCGATTCCAGCCTCTGCTCCCGGACTGACGCCGGTGATGAAGGCATACAATCCGTCTCCCGGTGTGTGGTCCGCATCCGGGGCGCAGATGGAACTGGGGTCCCCAGGGTCGCTGAACGATCCTACGGGGATGGTCGACTCCCACTGGCCGGTCGTGGCATTGTCCTCAGGCAGGCCGATTTCCCAGAATCCGAAGTCGGAGTAGTCGTCCTGGTCGTCGATCAGCAAGGGTTGAAGCCCGACGATGGTATTGAAAGGCAGGTTCGGATTGCTCGTGACGTCCGAGCTGTAAGGTGTGATGGCGCTGGTCGAACCATAGATATCCGTGATGCCGAAGTGGTATTCGACAACAGTTCCTTCCTCCTGCGCGGGAATGGCGACGGAATAGACGCTGCCCGCCGTCTGTGTCATGGGCAGTGTGGTCCAGGCATCCGCAGGGTGGGTCCGATAGTACAGATCACAGCTGCCGAAGTACTGGCTGAACGGGAACAGAATCAGAACATCCGCATCGATCTCGATGGGATCAATGGCTGCGGAGTACTCCTCGGCCTCGTGGCCGATGTCCACATTGCTGAACAGGGTGATGCCGTGGATGCCGAACCCTTCCAGGATCGCGGCGCCATTCGGTGTGCCATCGGACAGGTCGGCGTTGTCGTCATCCGCCTGTAGGGCGTCAAGCAGCACTTCGACGTACGCCTCACCCTCGTTGCCATTGAATGTCGTGGCCTGCAAGCCGGCATAGGCCTCCACGTACAGGGCGCGTGTGAGGTCCCAATCGCCCCCGAGGAGCAGGTGGGTGTCGTACCAGGCACCGCAGATGATCTCTCCATCCGCGTGCACCTGACCCACGAGGTCTTGCGGGTAGACTTTTGGGTCGATGTCGTAGCGACGGATGTAGAATTCGGGCTCATCACTGTAGCATCCGGCACCGAGGATGGGATTGTTCGACAGGCTGATGGCCCAGAGGTCGGCGTAGCCTTCTCCCATCGCACCATTGATGAAGTTGCCACCAATGCTCTCGTAGTACAGGTCATTGATGCCGTG
>CALKUW010000138.1 GCA_937996585.1 uncultured Flavobacteriales bacterium | reverse complement strand
CGCATCCACGCACTCCTCATCTCCACCAAAGAAGCCCTCACCGCGGATGAGGTTCGCAACACACTCTCCTTGAGCACAGGATCTGCGAGCACCCAGCTCCGGTTCCTTGTGACAGTCGGTCTCGCCGAAAAGCTGCGCATCGTGGGGTCACGAAAGGCACGCTACCGCTCCTTGTCGGATCCTGCCCGAATGTTCATGGCCTTGGCGGAAGTCCGGCGGCGTCACGCATTTGACGCCATGCGCACCATGGCACCCGCCATCACCTCCATTGCGGGCAAAGAAGATCTGGATTGGCTGCAGACGGTATGGCAATTGCAATCCCTCTCGGAAATGATGGACGCTTGGCTCGAGACGTGTGCAACCCAGGATCCCGAATGGACCGTTCGGTTGATTCAAAAGGCCAGTGCAAACAGGATACAGCCGTAGGCCAGATATACTAGACACATAATCAACATTTTATATAAATTCAACCTGACTATAAATTCAATTTTTTTTGAAAAATGCTCGACGAACAGGTACAGAACGCACTCAATGCACAAATCGAGATGGAGGCCCGCAGCTCTCATTTCTACCTCGCCATGGCCAGTTGGGCCGAGAACCAAGGACTCAATGGCACGGCCGAGTTTCTATACAGACACAGTGATGAGGAACGCATGCACATGCTCAAGCTCATCCGATTCGTGAATGAACGCGGTGGCCAGGCTGCCATACCCGCCCTGGATACGCCACAATCAGACTTTGACGACCTGCACTCCATATTCTCAACCCTCTTGGCACACGAGAACAAGGTGACGGCAAGCATCAATGAAATCGTGGGACTGTGCCTCTCCCGGAGGGATTACACCACACACAATTTCATGCAGTGGTACGTCGCGGAGCAGATTGAGGAAGAAGCATTGGCCAGGAACATCCTTGACAAGCTCGGACTCATTGGAAAAGACAGTGGAGGGCTATACCACTTCGACCGCGACCTCGGGCAACTGGACCCGGAAGCGTGATTCACTTCCTGCTCGTGTAATTTGCACGTATACGGTTCACCATGCTACGCTGCGGAACGATTTTGCTCGGCTTCTTGATGTCCACCCTGTTCTCGGGGTTGCCCGGCAATGCGTGGAGCCTGCCTCCGGCAGGGGCAGAACACCGCAGGGCAATGGGGGCGCATGACGTGGTCGCGCCGGCTGACCCTGAAATCGATCGGTCACCGGTCTGGGCCGTAGTGTACGGACGCTACCTGTACATCCTTGGTCGGGAGATGTTCTGGCCCGAAATCAACCGGCAGGATCGCTTCCGCATCGGTGTGGTGAATTGGCCCGATCTCGCTGAAGACCTCGGTACCCGCCTCGACGGGAGGGCCATCGCCGGGCTTCCAGTGGACATCATAGCGCTCGAGCCTTCGGACCTCGCCTCGGAAAGGGGGGACTTCACCATGCTCTTCATGGGCGGATCCATGGATGCGGCGGGGCAGGAAAGCCTTTCAGAATCGTTGGCCAAATGGACGAGGAGGGGTTCCAAATCCGCTCTCGTTGTCACAGATGGAGGGCCGGTCGAAGGGCATGATCTCGCCTTTCGCCGACTCAAATCCGGCGATGCACCTGCCTTGTGCATCGATCCCGACTTGGCGGCCATGGCGGCCAAATCCATGGAATTACCGGCCCATTTTCTCCAGAAGCAATGCCCATGAAAGCCCCCTGTTTCTGCCGCTGTCTGATCCCTGCTGGGACGCTGTTCGTCGTGATGCTCTTTTGCCTTCCTGGTGGAAATGCCCAAGGTCCCCTCACGCGCCACGCCATCAGTCTGGCTGAATCCGGTCAACTCGAGGAAGCCGAATACAAACTGGCCGCCGCCATGGCAACCGATGAAGCCCGTGATCCCATGACCTGGTACGTCCAGGCTTTCGTCCAGAAGGAACGTTTCGTCGCGCGGGGAAAACAGGTAGATGATCCACTCAGGGGCGAGTCGCTGCGCAGCGCTGAACAGTGCCGGTTGCTCGATTCCGATCAAAACATGGACCAGTGGCTCGTTCCCTTGCTTGAGTTCCTCGCTGAGAGCCACTTGGAGGACATGCGCGCATCCATTCCTGAAGCCACTCCTAACCAACCACCGCGCGCCGTCGATCACTTCTCCGCATACGCGAAGGCCCAAACGCTGGCGGACCCCGAATGGGACGAAATACCCGAATGGGTGCTGCTGCACCAGCAATTGGGTGAGCATGGCATGGAGTCTGCCCGCCTGCACGAGCAGGCTGCAGCCGGCCCCTGGTTTGATATGGGGGTTCACCATTACGCCCTGGCGGGCGAACGTCCGCATGACCGTTACCGCTCGGTCTACAACCTCGCCGTTCACACCTACAATCAAGGGGTGCGCGAATTCAAGGCTGCGGAAGACGAACTCGACGCCGTGGATGCGGCACTGGCGCGTGCGGCGCTGCATTGGCAACGGGCCTCTGATCTGTTGGCGACCACCATCGACATCGACAGCGGCCAAACCGAGGCTTATGAGGCGTGGGCCATCGTCTCAAAGGCCCTGCTGAACCAGGACCGCGTGGATTGGTGCCGGGACCACATTGAAGAACTCCGGGGAGGCCGATGAAGCATTGGTTCCATTCCATCGGAGCGCGCATTTTCGCCGGTTTCGGAATGTTCATCGCGGCCCTGGCGGTGTTCTTTTTCCTTACCGCCCGGACGACGCGGCAGCAATCCGATCTGCTGGAACAAAGCGCGCAGCTGGATCAAGCCAAGACCGAGGTCGCCAAACTCCAGCAGCGGGTGGAGGCCATGCGCGCCTATGCATTGCTCGCCGCCCGGTTGCCCGAACCCAGCCACCTGCACATCGATGCCCACCGCTCGCTCGATGAACTCCAATCGGGGTTCGAGGACAAGCTCCTCGTCCTGCGCGATGCTGCCCCGGAACAATCGCCGGTCCACGAGCGCCTGTTCCGCCATCACCTCGCCTCCGACGCCCTGCTCGACGCCCTGCAGGGGCTGGTTCCGCCCGGCACCCGAAAGGCTGAACTGGAATTGGATTTCGACCGGTTGTGGAAGGTGGATGAACTCTTGGACAATCCGTTCGAGCCCGGCGCGGACCTGGCTTCCCGGCTTGACTCGCTCGAGGAAGACCTTGGCCTGCTCGAACAACATTTCACGGAAGCCGCAGGCGTCACCCATGACTCCGTTGAAAGCAGCGGCAAGCGCCTCGACACCCTCGTCCGTTGGATCTCACTTTTCGTCCTGCTCGCCGGCATCTTCATCGCCGGGGGCGTGACGCGCGCCATCCGCCGTCCGCTACTGAAGGTGCGGGCACGACTGCTGTACCTGTCTCGTGGCATTGATCATCCTTTTTCCATGCCCGACCGCAAGGATGAGATCGGTGAAATGTCCCGTGCGCTGGACCGGCTGGCAGACGGGCTCAGAAGGACCCGTGATTTCAGCGCCGCCGTGGGCCGGGGTCAATTCGACGCCGAATACACGCCCTTGTCCGATGAGGATGTGCTTGGCAAGACGCTCATCGCCATGCGGGATGACCTTGCTGGATTCGAACGCGAAATGGAAGCCAAGGTGGCCGAGCGCACGGAGGCCTTGACCCGTCAGACGGCACTGCTCGAGGAACAGGGTGACGAACTCACCCGCCTCTACAACGACCTGACTTCAAGCATTGACTATGCGCGCCGCATCCAAGGGGCCATCCTGCCCAGTGAAGCCAACCGTCGAAGCATCTTCGACCGGCATTTCGTGCTCTACATGCCGCGCGATGGCGTCAGCGGGGATTTCCCCTGGTTCCACAAACTGGATGCGTGGCGCATGTTCGCGGCCGTGGACTGCACGGGCCATGGCGTTCCAGGCGCCTTCATGAGCCTGCTCGGTCACAACGCCCTCCAGCACATCGGCAAAGTGTACACGCAGCCCGGGAAAATCCTTGACCGGCTGAACACATTGGCGCGCGATGTGCTTCACCGCGGCAAGGACAGCGGACTTGATGCGGAGCACCAGGTGCCGGATGGGATGGACATAGGGCTGGTGTCCATCAACCTCGAGGAGGGCCGTCTCGAGTATGCCGGGGCCCATTCACCTGCTTACATCGTTCGGGATGGCGCGATCACGGAGTTGAAACCCGACAAGCGCGCCATCGCGAGCTTTGAAACAGGTGATCACAAATACCAGACGCACACCCACGAATTGAAGGACGGCGACATGGTCTATTGCGCTTCCGATGGCTATGCTGACCAGTTTGGCGGTCCCAAAGGCCGCAAATTCATGCGGAAGCGTTTCCGGGAATTGCTCTCGGAAATCGCGGGCATGGGAGTGGATGAACAGGAAAGGCAACTGCGCGATCGCATCGAACGGTGGCGGCAGGAGGCCGATGAGGACCAGGTGGACGACATCCTGGTGTGCGGGGTCAGGATCAGGTTGGGATGAGCAATCGGACATGGACCGGTCCTGGCTCACACCTGCCCGGATGGAACTGGATACAGGCGCAGTGGAGGGATAGCCTCGGGCCGGGCAATGTCATCGTGCTCATTGCAGCCCTCATCGGCGTGATTTCCGGTTTGCTTGCCGTGCTTCTGAAGAACGGGGTCGGCTGGTTGCGCGAATTGCCGTGGGTCGCACTGTCCGGTAATTCCGGGGCCGAAATCAGGTTCCTTCTTCCCACCATTGGACTGGTCCTCACCCACATCCTCATCAGGCGCGTCTTTTCAAATCGCCACCCCGGCCCAGGCATTCCCGCCACCCTCCATGCCATATCGCGTTTGAGGGCGCGGCTGACGCGCATGTCCATGGTAAGCCCTGTAGCCGCCTCCTTCATCACCGTGGGATTCGGTGGTAGTGCCGGACTGGAGGCCCCAACCGTTCAAAGCAGTGCAGCCGTGGCCACGGAGGTCGCCGAGCGATTCAAACTGGACTACCGACACCGGCTCGTGCTCATCGGATGCGCGGCCACGGCCTCTCTGGCTGCCATGTTCAATGCTCCGCTGGCCGCCATCGTATTTGCTGTGGAGGTCATCATGCTCGACCTGACCACGGCCAGCCTTGTCCCCCTCCTCGTCGCCTCCCTTTCGGCCCTGCTGTCCACGGCTTTGTTCATCGATCCCACCGAACTGGTCAAGGCGGGGCGCAACCTGCCCGCATGGGATGGCACCTTTTTCGCCTTCATTCCCTTCGCCGCCTTGTGCGGCATGGCTTCCGTCTGGTTCAGTGCCGTCTATCGGGGTGCCAGCAGGACCATGCGCCGATTCCGCCACCCGGGAGCGCGTATTGTCGTTGCCGGCTGCCTCATCGGTCTTGCACTTATGGCCTTTCCCTCCTTGTATGGTGAGGGTTTCGATTTGATCAATGATCTCCTCCGCGGCAAGGTTGATCGGCTGGACCCCGAGGGCATTGGCCAATTCGTTCCCGGGACCACGCCAAAACTGCTGCTCGTGATGGGCATCCTGTGGCTCTGCAAGCCTGCCCTGACCGGATTGACCGTCGGTGCCGGAGGCGTAGGGGGCATTTTCGCCCCCGCCCTGTTCAGTGGTGCCATGCTCGGTGGGGTCTACCTCGCTGTGACCGATCTCGTGTTCCCGGGCTGGCACCTCATCGGGGGGCACTTCGTGCTGGCCGGAATGGCCGGTCTGCTGTCCGGCATCCTGCGCGCGCCCTTGACCGCCATTTTCCTGGCGGCAGAGGCCAGCGGCGGCTATGACCTGTTCATTCCCCTGATGCTCACCAGCGCCATCGCCTTCCAGACGGCGCGGTGGATGCGCCCCAACAGCATCTACACCGAGGAACTGGCCGAACGGGGGGAACTGATCACCCACGACAAGGACAAGGCGGTCCTGACATTGATGACGCTGGCCGACGAGGTGGAGCAGGACTTCGACCCGGTCCATGCCGGGATGAACCTGGGCCAGCTGGTCGACGTGGTGGCGCGCAGCCGCCGCAACATCCACCCCGTTCTGGACGACAGGGGGGAGCTCATCGGCATCGTGCCCCTCGAGGAAATCAGGGGGGTCATGTTTGACCGGTCCCGGTATGAGGCGCTTACGGTACAGGACCTCATGGTCCTGCCCGCTGCGACCCTTGAATGGGGAGAGCACATGGATGCGGTCATGCAAAAGTTCGACCGCACGGGCGCATGGAACCTGCCCGTCCTCAAGGAAGGGCAATACGTCGGCTTCGTGAGCCGATCCAAGCTGTTCGGTGCATATCGCAACTGGCTGCAGGAGGTTTCCGAGGAATGAGCTGACCCGCTCGGAGGCGGGTACAAGGCATGACGAATGTCAGCTTCAAGGGATGATGGACGTCAATTCCATCGGCCCGGGATGGGGCGTGATTTGATCCCGTAACCCAATCGAATGCGCCATGTCCCAAAAGCTTTCCCTCTCCGCCCTGATGACCGTTGCCCTGGCCCTCATCGCCGCTGTGACCCTTCCTTCCTGCAACCCCAGCAACGCCATCAATCCCGAACCTGTGGACAAGGACTTCCAACTCTTGGCCACCATCATTGACGCGCTCGGCCAGCAGGGTTACGCCAACCTGCACATGCCGGACCCCCACTATCTGGACCAGATCCCCCAGGATCCGGCCAATCCGCTGACCGCGGACAAGGTCAACCTCGGTCGGATGTTGTTCCATGAGACTGCACTCGGTATGGATGCCGTGGAAGAAAGCGGTATGGGAACGTACAGCTGTGCCAGTTGCCACCACGCGGCGGCAGGCTTCCAGGCGGGCGTGCAACAGGGACTGGGTGACGGCGGTGTCGGCTTCGGTGTGCGGGGTGAGGGCCGGGTGATCTCCCCCGACTATGACCCTGCGACCATCGACAGGCAACCCATGCGGACGCCCACCGCCATGAATGGGGCCTTCACGCCTGTGGTCCTGTGGAACGGACAATTCGGCGCCTACGGCCCGAACGTTGGTACCGAAGCCAATTGGACGGAGGGAACCCCGCTCGCCGTGAACTACCTGGGTTATGCGGGCATGGAAACACAGGCCATCGCCGGCCTGACCGTGCACCGGATGGCTCCTGACGCCGAGTTCTTTGACCACATGCCCCAATACGTGGCCATGTTCGATGCCGCCTTCCCGGACTTCCCGGAGGAGGAGCGGTACTCGGTGGAGACGGCTGGTTTGGCCATCGCCGCCTACGAGCGGACCATCATGTCCACGGAAGCGCCCTTCCAGAAGTGGTTGAGGGGCGAGCACCACGCGATGACACAGCAGCAGAAGGACGGCGCCATGGTTTTCTTCGGTGCGGCCAAATGCGGCACCTGCCACAACGGCCCCGGCCTGACCGACGGGGGCTTCCACGCCTTGGGGATGCCCGACATGCCGGGCATAGCAGATCTGGACGCCGGAGTGGATACCTACGGTCTCTCCGGAACGGATCTGGCCCTTGGACGGGGTGGATTCACCGGGCAGGATGGCGACAAGCACGCGTTCAAGACGCCCCAGCTGTACAACCTCAAGGACAGCCCTTTCTACGGCCACGGTGGCACCTTCTACAACCTGAAGGACGTCATCAGCTACAAGGTGGACGGCGAATGCGCCAAGCCCGAAGCCCAGTCCTTCCTTTCCGCCGACTATCAGGCGGTTGAACTGACCGAAAAGCAGGAGCAGGATCTGTTCATGTTCCTTGCGGACGGCCTATATGATGCGTCTCTCGATCGCTACGTCCCCGGGTCCATCCCGAGTGGCAACTGCTTCCCGAATGCCGATCCCCAGTCCAGCGTGGACCTCGGGTGCCAGGAACCGGGTTGATCGGACTCAGCGCAGGACGAGCAACCGCTTCACGAGCCGTTGACCCGCCGCATTCAATTCGACGAGGTGCACCCCCGGTGCCAGCCCTTCGAGTTGGATGCGGCGGCCTCCGTTTCCGGTGAGCCGCTCTTCCCTGACCAGACGGCCTGCTGCATCGTGCACGCGCAGCCCGGCGCCGTCTCCCGGCCAGAAAGCCTGCACCGTCGACGCGCCATCGGTCGGGTTGGGATAGACCTCCATGGCCAGGACCGGTGCGCCGACCTGTGGGACCAGGGTCTGCACATTTCCGAGGGAGTCCATGCCGTAGACATTGATGTCATCAATGAAGACATTGTTGCCTCCCTTGGACTCGAACTCGAAACGGATGCGCAGGTTGGGCACCATGTAGGACTGGTTGGTCACCTCTTCGATGTGGCCCGCCCATTCATCGGTTCCGGACGGATAGAAATTTCCGCCATGCGGCTCCGCAGTGGGCAGGTCAATGATGCCGCGGTGGAATTGGCGTGTGTTCCAGGACTCGCCGCAATCCTTGCTGACCTGCAACTTGAGCCTGTCGTCCGTCTCACCCGTGGTGCGGTGGCTGTAGGCGTATTTGTAGGAGATGAAGATGGAGGCCATATCCCCGGCATCGTAGGTCATGGAGGTCACACGGGTGATCTCATTCCCCTCGTTTTGGCGGTTCCGCACATACAGGGAGCGGCTGCCCGAGTAGCCCGAGGTTTCCCGGATGATCCAGGGTTGGCCCGCCAGCGTCGACACCTCCCACTGGCCCTCGCTCCAGGGCCCTTCGCCGACCTCGAACCCCTCGACCATGGGGGCGTCGAGCATCCCATCGTCCATCACGCGGATCACAACCGGGTCCTCGGAGGTCACGGAGCCCGTCTCATTGGACACGGTCAGGTAGACCTCGAACTCCCCGGGCTCGGTGTAGACATGCGATGGATTGCGGTGCACCGAGTCTGTCGAGCCGGTAAGGACGTTCCCATCCCCGAAGTCCCAAGACCATGTCGTGACACCGAAATAACTCCCGTCCGTGAACTGGAGGGGATCACCCAGGCAGACCTCCACCCGGTCCACCGTGAACTCGGCGCGGCACAGGAGCTCTTCCTCGAAGACACCGGTATCCTCGAGGTTCTGGGCTGTCCAGAGCTCATCGCGATCGGCGATGCTGTTGTTGAGGGCCGCCCGCATCCGGGCCCGCTGCCCCAGGGTGTACATCTTGGCGCAGTAGCTATACTCCATGTAGTTCTGGACGTTGTCGAGTGACCCGCAGGTGGTCCTGTCCAGGTCGCACAGTCCTACGGGGCTTCCCAGACATAGCGGGGTGTCCTCCACCCCGTCGTCGATGTCGCAGTTGTCCTCCTCGTTGGGGCTGTTGGAGCTGCCCCACGTGTGTGGCAGGTTGAGCCAGTGGCCGCATTCGTGTGTCAGGGTGCGGCTGCGGTAAGGGTTGCTGGTGCCGATGCTGCCCACATAATCGTGCCGCAGCACGATGCCATCGGTGCCTGCACCCCATTCCGAAGGGTAATTGGTATAGCCCGCTGCTCCTGCCGCACTCGCCGCCACGTAGACGTTCATG
Organism: uncultured Flavobacteriales bacterium; assembly: GCA_937996585.1. Lineage (GTDB taxonomy): Bacteria > Bacteroidota > Bacteroidia > Flavobacteriales_D > Sanyastnellaceae > UBA8752. The sequence continues at coordinate 1,091 of CALKUW010000138.1, read as the reverse complement.
TAGCTGTGACGCGGCCAATGGATGAGCTGTTTCATCTCATTGTTGCCTTCGTAGGTCAATTCATCCTGCAGCCGGTTGATGCCCGAATGGCAGTTGCCCTCCGGGTCCCGCTTGGCCAGTCGGAATTCCACATCGACATCTGCGGCGATGTCCACGAAGCCCGCCACGATCTGCCCGGTATCCGCATTCAGTTTCCTGAAATCCGCATTCAGGATGTCCATGGCGTCGTGGATCTGGGCATCGGAGATGTTCTCCTCGCCGTTGTCGTGGATCACATGGAACACCACGGGGATGATGTACAGCTCATTGTCACCACCGCCACGCTGCAGCAACTGTCGCGCGGCTTCACGGGTGGACGGTTCCGCGGCTTCACGGGCCGCAGCGGCACCCGGATGGGCGGCGTCGAAGGCCGCCTGGGCGTCCGGCTGTCCGCAGGGGAATACGTCCTGACCGTTGACATGGAAGGACAGGACCATCAACAAGGCCGAAGCGGCGGCACGGATGTGCAGGTGGAAATGCGAATTCAACATGGGCTTGCAGGATGGCAAGATACTGCGGCGAACAAGGGAGCATGCCCCAACGCCTCCCATCCCGGACGATACGGGGGATAAACGGCACGGGAACTAGTTTTGGTTGCACCATGAAACGGATGACGCTTCCCTCCCCTTGGGCCAGCATGATGGCCCTCCTCGGTTTCCTCACCCTTGAAACGGCCGGCTGTTCATCCCCTGCCCCCGCACCTGCGGAAGCTGCCGATGCACCGGTCGAACAGACCACGCCGGCGGTGGCCCGGGACATAGACGATTCGGAGCTGCTCGCGTTGGTTTCGGAAAGGCCCGACCTGCTGCTGATTGATGTCCGCACCCAGCGGGAATGGGACAAGGGCCACATCGAAGGCGCCTGCTTCCTTGATTTCCTGGAAGACGACTTTGGAGAACGGGCCGTGAAGCTCCCCAAGGACCGCCCCATTGCCGTCTACTGCGCAGCCGGTGGCCGCAGCGCGGACGCCATGTCCTTTCTTACTTCCAAGGGGTTCAAGGAGGTGTACAACCTCCGCGATGGATTCTACGGCTGGGATGACGCCGGAAGGA